>JBLYYQ010000158.1:0-9837 GCA_048550035.1 Nitrospinota bacterium | reverse complement strand
GTGGTGATTATGGAACCGAATAAGTGGCAAACTGCTGAAGAGGCCGGGGCCATTGTAAGAGCGGCATTCGATGACCCGGGTGTTTCCCTGTCGCTGGGCATCGAAACCCTACTCAAAACTAGTTTTGGTCAATAATAACACCATAAAGTCAATTTTTATCTTTTAAAAAAATATATTTCATATAGAATACAATTTCAAGTAGTGGGCAGATTGTCTTAAGGTTAGATAACGATGCACTTTAACAGTCAAACAAGATTAGGTAAGTATGTCTACTAACAGTCAGAGTGCTGAGCAGGTAATATCACAACTAGGTCGATATGAAATAATAGACGAAATTGGGCGTGGCTCAATGGGGGTCGTCTACAAAGCTATTGACTCTGCATTAGACAGGGTAATTGCAATCAAGACTATTAGCCTTGATATCGATAAATTGAAAATTGAAAAAGCATATTCTGAGGTAGCGTTTAGACGAGAGGCTAGAATTGCAGCAAATCTCAACCATAGAGGAATCGCGAGAATTTTTGATATTGGCAAATCTGGTGATACTCAATATTTCGTCATGGAGTATGTGAAGGGAGAGACATTATCTTCTATTTTAACTGGCGACATGCAGCTTCATCTATTACAACGCTTAGCAATAATTATCAACGCGGCTATTGCATTGAACTATGCACATGCACATGGTGTTATTCATAGAGATATTCGGCCAGAAAATATTATTATCAAAGAGAGTGGTGATCCTGTAATAATGGATTTTGGGCTCGCAAAATTTCAGCAAGATTTTATCCACAGCCATGCAGATAAATCATACCGTATCTATGGACAACCTTTTTATGTCTCGCCAGAGCAGATTAGTGGTAAAAGATTAGACCATACATCAGATATCTTTAGTTTAGGTGCACTTGCTTATCAACTACTATGCGGTAAAATTGCATTTGAGGCGACAAATTTAGATGAAGTGTTTTATAAAATTGAAAATGTTGACCCACCAAGGCCGTCTGAAATTGATAAAACTCTGCCTGTTGAGCTCGATGCTGTTATAAACACTTCTATTGCAAAAAACAGTGAAAATCGTTATGCACATGCTATCGAGTTTGCAAAAGATCTAAAATTGCAGCGCGATCGGCTTAAAGTCTCTAAAATTGAGCTTTGGGAACAGGCCTCAGAAAGCAAAGATATTATTAAATATCTGAAAAATCAATATACCTTTTTCTCAAACTTTACAGATCTTGAGATTGTTGAACTTTTTAATCTCTCAACTAAGAAGGATTTCCCTGCCAATAGTATTATATATACAGAAGGGAATGTTGGGACTAACATGTATATTATAATGAGTGGCAAGGTTCAAATTCAGAGGGGTCGCAAACCAAACAAGGTCTTAAATTTACTGCTCCTAAAAGAGGGTGACTGCTTTGGCGAAATGAGTCTGTTAGATAGTGGGAAACGGTTAGCTACTGCTGTTGCAATTGAGGATAGTTCGATCATCGCTATTTCTGAATCTGCACTCCGGATGACAAGGATTGATCTATCATTAAAACTTCACAAAAATATATCTCAAGTAGTAGTGAAGAAATTTCGACAGTTCATAGAGGAAAAGTATAGCAATCTAGAATAAAAGTTTGTAGCTAAACCTATTCGAATATTAAAATAGTTTCTAAGTTACTTAAGTTTCATATATAATCTCAAAATGTATTTTCAAGATCTTATTTTCAAATTACAGAGTTTCTGGACATCTGAAGGGTCCGTAATTTTGCACCCTGTTGATATTGAGGTTGGTGCCGGCACTTTCAATAAGCATACATTTTTACGAGCATTAGGACCTGAGCCTTGGAATGTAGCTTACATAGAGCCTGTTAGGCGTCCAACCGATGGTCGCTATGGTAACAATCCAAACCGATTGCAACACTATTATCAATTTCAGGTTGCAATTAAGCCAGATCCTGAAAATTGCCAGGATCTATATCTAAGATCACTTATTGAACTTGGGCTTAATCCAGCAGACCATGACATCCGATTTATAGAAGACGATTGGGAGTCACCTACCCTTGGAGCGTGGGGTCTCGGATGGGAAGTATGGCTAGATGGAATGGAGATCACACAATTTACATATTTCCAGCAATGTGGTGGAATTGATCTTAATCCGATTACTGCTGAATTGACTTATGGTTTAGAGCGAATCGCTATGTATTTGCAGGATGTCAACAATGTTTATGATCTAAAATGGAATGCAAATATAACCTATGGTGATATTCACCATCAAGATGAGGTTGAATTTTCAGAATTTAATTTTAAAGCAGCTAGTATTGAGCTTCATACCGAATGGTTTAATCAGTTAGAAAGCGAAGCTACAAGATTACTAGAATCTGAATTGACACTTCCTGCCTATGAGCAATGTTTGAAAATGTCACATTACTTTAATATCCTTGATGCGCGTGGAGCGATATCTGTTACAGAGCGGACAAGGTATATTGCAAGAGTTCGAAATATTGCAAAGGAATGTGCAAAAAACTATATTAAGCTAAGAGAAAAACTTGGATTCCCATTACTAAATAGATAATATAACTCCCTGCAAAATATCTGTTGCAAGGAGTTATATTTAGTAACTACAAATCAGGATGCTCACTCATAGCCTTAATTCTATTAAAACGTCGATCCACTTCAGCTTGAAATCTATCAACTAGATCTTTGTTTTCTGGCTTTAGCATATGCTTAGTTTTCCCCATCGTTTTAAGCCACTCGGTAACCGGTACTTTTTTACCTTTCGCTTCTGGATCGTAGTTTAAGGTTGTGATCCCCTGTTCTACTTCGTAAAGTGGGAAAAAGTTACAATCGACCGCCGCTTGAACCACTGCCTGACCTGTGTTATCAGGATGACGCCAGTTAAGTGGGCAATCAGAAAAAACACGTCCAAACACTGTTCCAACATTCTTAGCGTAATATTGAGCCTTAGCAGCTTTCTTAATCAAATCTCTATAGTTTGATTCTACCCCGGTGAAAACATACGGTGTATGACATGCTGCAAATAGTTGTGCAGAATCTTTATGCCCAAAAGTCTTGCCTGTCGAATGCGTACCAATGTTTGAAGTTGATGTTGCATGTCCTTCTGGCGTCGAAAATGACAACTGATGACCAGTATTCATATAGCCTTGATTATCATACTCTATGATAATCAATTTGTGCGATCGTATAGCTGTTCCTAGAGCAGGTCCTAACCCGATATCTAATCCGCCGTCACCTGTAACCATAATAAAGGTTATATCTTCATCTTGTGCGATTTCACCTCGACGTTGGCGCTCCTTATACATTTCAAGGACACCTGATAAAGTAGCCGCTCCATTTTGAAATAGATTATGAATATAAGTTACCGCAAAAGAGGAATTAGGATAGCCAGTTGTTACCACCATCCCACAACCTGTATGCCAAAGCATTACAACAAACCCTTCAATTCCTTTTAAAAATGTACCAATTGATGGGAATATCCCGCAACCAGGACAAGCACCATGACCTGGAGTAATTCTGTTTGGCATCACTGTTAGATCTCGTTGTTTTACTCCCTTAACTTCCACGGTATGCTTTTCTTCGTTATAACTGGTAGTTATAATCTTAGGTGACGATTGATCCACTGAAATAGGAGCAGTCCCTTCAACTGGTTTCCAGCTTGGATCACCAGGTGCAGTCCCAATATAGTCATATGGAACATCTACAGAACCTTTTTCCACCGCATCTAATGCAAGATTAAACATAGCTTCTGCATCTTCTGCATAAAAATCTTTTCCACCTAATCCATAAATCCTAGATAAAACTAACGCCTTGCTATTAACATCATGCAACGCAGCTTTGACTTCAACAGTCATCCTGCCACCACCTGCTCCATAACTATCAGCACGATCAGCAATAACAACTCCTTTAAGGTTCTTACACGCCTCTTGGATTAACTTAGATGGAAACGGACGAATGACAGTCGGATAGATTGCCCCAACTTTTTTGCCCGCTGCTCGCAGCTTATCAACTACATCAATGGCAGTATCCGCTGCACTATTTACTATAAAGAGTGCAACTTCGGCATCCTCCATCTTATAAGTTTCAATTTGAGAATAGCTTCGACCAGAAAATTTTTCAAACTCCTTAAATACCTTATTAATAACATCATATGACGCACTCATCGCCATCGAGAGCTGCTTTTTATTATTGATCTGATCAGGGTCGTTCATATATGGACCGATTGTTATAGGCTGCTTCGGATCTACTGAAGAGTTGATAACCTTGAATTTCCCGACGAAATCTTGAACTAATTTCTTATCTTCAAAATATTTTATCCTCCGCTTTTGATGCGAAGTGAAAAATCCGTCACTTGCTACAATCACAGGAAGTCTTACATCATCTGCCTCAGCTATCTTATTGGCCAAAATTATAAAATCATAGGTCGCTTGAGGATCTTTTGCCATCAATGTTACCCACCCTAAATCAAGTGTTGACATAATGTCTGAATGATCGCCACGAATATCTAATGGTCCTGAAACTGAACGACATACAACATTAAGTACCATAGGATACCTTGTCCCAGCTTGGACCGGCATCTGCTCTAATGAATAGAGTAGTCCGTTTGCACTAGTTGCATTGAATACTCGGCCTCCTGCAGTAGTACCACCATAACAGATACCTGCTGCCCCATGCTCACCGTCAGCTGGAACCATCTTAACATTACTTTCACCATTAGCATTCATGGCATCTAAATATTCTGCAACCTCTGTTGATGGCGTTATTGGGTAGTAGCCCATCAGATGGTAGTCCACCTGTGCAACTGCTAGTGCTGCCATTTCGTTGCCTGATTTAAAGCCCTTTACTTGCCCTGACTCTGCCGCTTTATTATCAGAGTCTATACCTGTTTTCGAGCTCATAAATTCCTCCTATATTTTAACTAGTTACCTGATCAAGGTCGCTAGAGTTAATAAAGCCAACATCTAAAACTGACTTATCAACTTCATACTCTACATGTCGTACTAATGCATCAAACTTGCAGATCTCTACACATCGCAGACAACCTTTGCAGTGTTTATAATTTATCTTATCTAAAAACATCATCTCTTTACCCTTTTCGTTTTTCTCTTTTGTCCAAGTAAAACAATAATCAGGGCAGGTGATGTCACATTCACCACAAGAAGTACATTTATCTTTTAGCAGCAGTGGTATCCACCCCATTCTTGTGACCGTTAGATCTTTATGAATAGAGTTACCTACCGATTTAATCACTCCGCCTACCGGTTGATTCATATATCCTAACTGCTGCACTGTGGCAGTCGATGACGATGAATATTTACCATCATCTTTAAAACTTTGCTCATCCCACTCTTTTAAACCTCGCTCAAATGTTTTTAAGTTCGGTTCAATCAATGATGCATACTTTTTACCAAGATTCATCTTGATGCAATCTCTAATCTGCTCTGGATCAATGAAATTTGAAGCGGCTGTAATGGTACCTAGCAACGCAGTATTTGGACGTGTTTGCTCCTCAACTGCAATCTTCATAGCATCAGTAGTTATAAGACGACCTGCAGGCAGTTTCATCTTATCTCGCATCTTGGCAGGCGATAAAGAAGTATTTACAATTATTATACTTTCTTCATTAACACCAGATATCAGTTGCGGGTCTCCTAGCATTGAATCTAGGAAAATTACTAACATATGTGGTTCAGTCACAGGTGAGTTTACTCTTACTGTTACAGCTGGGTCACAAAACCTAATAAATGCCTTGACGGGACTTCCCTTCTTCTCTGAGCCATAACTAGAAAAATTTGACCCATTGAATCCCATCCCAAGAACACCTGCTTCTCCTAAAATTTTACCTGCAAGGTTTGCCCCAAAACCGCCGACTGATTCCATCCTGATTTCATAAAATCCCTGACTGTTTACTGTTGGCAATTCACTCATAATAATAATTCCTTTCGGTGCAATTTGCTAATCATACTATTTATTAATAGACTATTTCATAGTAGATCAGTAGCTTTTTTACAATTGACATTGTAAAACATTTTTTATTATTAACTACAATTATATTTTCAATCGACCTTTTAGCGACTTATATAACGTCACTTCATCTACATACTCAATATCACCACCTACCGGAATGCCACTGGCAATCCTCGATACTGTAACATTTTCATCATTGAGTAGCTTTGAGAGATACATTGCCGTCGCTTCACCTTCCGTATTCGGATTTGTCGCTAAGATGACCTCTGTTACACTATCTTGCTTCACCCGCTTAATAAGTGAGCTGATATGCAAATCATTCGGACCAATCCCATCTAAAGGACGTATTGTTCCCATCAAAACATGGTATTTCCCTCTATATTCATTGATCCGTTCAAATGCAAATAGATCCATCGGATCTTCAACTACTAAAATAGTTTCTGAATCGCGACTGCTATCTTGGCAAATTTCACAAAACTCATGCTCTGATAATGCAAAACATATCTTGCAAAGTCTAACTTTTACTGTCAAATTCTTAAGCGCTTCTGAAAGCTCCAATACCTCATCAACTGGCCGACTCAACAGATAGAATGCAAGACGCTCTGCTGTTTTGACTCCAATGCCAGGTAGCTTTTGCAAGCTTTCAAGTGCTACCTCTAACCCTTTGGGACCTTTCATATCTTATCTTTATCTGGCTCAATGTTGATATCGTTTGGATCAAACATTGTAATTGTCTCTTGGATTATCGGCTTTTTTAAAAGCTTCTCTTTTACTTCACTTCTTTTCGCTTTAATCTGCTTTTGCTTCCGTATTAGGTTTTTGTTGAGGTCATCTTTTAATTTAACCACAAACCGCATCTTTTTTAAACGGTTACGACTAAGAATAGTTTCAATCTTTTGTCTCTGTTCATTTAATATTTCAACTTCAAATTTATTCTCAACTGTAACTATCAATGCATCTGCCGTTAGCTTCTTATCCCTTGATGAAAGAATCCCCATAATCTGTGGACTTATATCAGTTATAGAATCAAGTAGATCATCCGGTATTTTTTCAAACTCTTCTTTCACTATTTCAAACTTAGGTTGATCTATACTCTCATCTACTTCGCCTACCCTGTTTTCTACTTTAGCCTCATCATCAAAAGTAGATTCTGAAGGAGTCCTTTTGCTTCCCAATTCTCTATTTTCAACAGCTACTGTAGCCTTAGGTTCTACTGGACGAATCTTCTCAGTAGCCAAAGGAGTGGCACTAGAGGCAATCTTATCAAGATGCTTGCTTTTACTAACAGCAGCATCAACTGTTACAATTAAGTCGTCTAGTTGAACCATATTCTTATAATTAGCAAGCCTAATAATCCCCATCTCTAGATTTAGCTCAGGGCGGAGCGAACTTCCGATAGATTCTGTTAAACGCTCAACGGTATCAAACCAATAGGTAATTTCATCAAAAGTTAGGCTGGTTGCAATTTGAGTTAAAAGTTTTTGTTCGCTTTCTTCTAAGTTGCTTGCAAATGCTCGGTTAACTTTCAACCTAACTAGATCGCTAATTAGCTCTGAAAGTTCCTCGCAAAAGAGAAATAGGTCAGCACCACTATTTGCTAACTCACCTCCTAGCTCAAATAATGAAGCTACATCTTTTTTGAATCCAAGCTCCAATGTTGAAACTAATATCTTCCGATCAACTAGCCCTAAAATCTCTTTAATTGATCCGACGCTAAGCTTCTCTGGAGAATATGAAACTGTCTGATCAAAGAGTGATTGCGCATCTCGCATGGAACCTTTCCCACGCTTTGCAAGTAATTTGATTGCTGACGGGTCAATATCAATACCTCGCTGCTTGGCAATAAATTCTAACTGACTCGCAATTGAATTAATACTTATTGTCCGAAACTCAAAGCTCTGGCAACGAGAGAGAATAGTATCTGGAACTTTCGTAAGAAGAGTCGTGGCAAAAATAAAAACAACATGCAAAGGTGGCTCTTCTAATGTCTTAAGCAGCGCATTGAAGGCATCTTTTGTAACTTGGTGAACCTCATCGATTATATAAATTTTATACCGAGCAGTAATTGGTGCAAATTTAGTATTTTCTCTAATCTCTTTGATATTATCGATGCCACGGTTTGATGCGCCATCAATCTCAATGACATCAATATATCTACCAAGCGCTATATTTTCACAGGCATCACATTTCAAACATGGAGTAACGCTTGTACCTTCAACACAATTTAGAGCTTTTGCTAGCACTCTTGCAGTTGATGTTTTACCAACACCACGTGTTCCGGAAAAAATATAGGCATGACCTATCCTATTGTTTTTAATCTGGTTTGTTAATGTCTGAACAATATGGGGCTGTCCAACTATTTCGGTGAAAGTCTCTGGTCGAAATTTCCTTGCACTTACCTGAAACTGCTCACCCATTCCAAACTATCCTAATCTGAATATGTAAGTATCGGGAGCACTCTTCAATTTGACTAATCATTTTCATATTATTATCTTTATAGTTGCAATCGTAAATGATATCAACCTCGATCGGTTAATTATAATTACAATGATGGTTAAATGCTTAAGTGCTCGGTTGATACGCGCATTACAAGCTCCACTACCGCTGCTTCCTTCCAGACCTGACGGAATTTATGGGTAATAACCGCATATGCCAAACACTTAAGCAGTGCCATAATAACAGATTTTTCGTTTCGCTCAACTATTTTACTTTTCACCTAGTAACTTAACAATATCTAGGCTATTCTCAAAGGCATTTATTTTGTTGACTTATTGAATAAGCAATTTAACATTAATCTGGTAACGAGGAACATTCATGCCAGCTTATGAGTGTATGATTTCTGCTTGGCGTGCTAATTGTCTCTTAAAATTTAAGAATGAGCATGATAGTTTACATTGTAATGAGTTTACGAAAGATCGATTTATAGATAATAAATCGTTGAATGAAGAGAGTAGTAAGCAAAAAAATGACAATTCTGGTAATTGCGAGGCGGAGTAGCTCAGTTGGTTAGAGCAAGCGGCTCATATCCGCTGTGCCGGGGGTTCAATTCCCTCCTCCGCCACCATTCTTCGCTCAGGTAGCTCATCACTTTACTAAAAAGGACTGCTTTTATGATACTTTCTCTTACTGAAAAGTTGTTTGAAAAATTTAAACATTGACTTGTATGTTTCGAACTTAATAGAATTGCTACTATGACTGCTCCTAAAAGTAGCAGCAAAAAATAATTTATCTGTGAATTGAGGTTGGTTCAGATGAAATATCGAACTCTTTAAATTTTATATAAAAGGTTTAGTTTATGTCTACTCAGTTATTGCAAGCAAGAAGTGGCAAGATAACCGATGCTATGGTTGTTGCAGCCAAAAAAGAAGATATTGAACCTATAGTGCTACGAGATCTAATAGCTAAAGGCGAGGTAGTTATCCTTAAAAATCAATATCGCTCTATAGATGGATTAGCAGTTGGCACCAGTCTGAAAACTAAGGTCAATGCCAATATAGGCTCATCGATGGACGATGTAAGCTTAGTAAATGAACTTGAAAAGATGCATGTCGCTATCAAAGCTGGCGCTGATGCTATTATGGATTTATCCACAGGTGGCGATATACCAGCAATACGGAAAGTAATTCTAAGAGAATCCCCAATTCCGATCGGTACAGTCCCAATTTATGAGGCGGCTTCTAACTTAATTAAAGAAAAAAAACATCTTGTTGAGTTAACAGGCGATTCATTATTCAGTGCAATTGAAAATCATGCCAAAGATGGTGTAGATTTCGTTACCGTTCATTGTGGAATCACTTTAGAAACCGTTGAGCGTCAAAAAAAGGATAGTCGGTTACTAGACATTGTTAGCCGTGGCGGTGCAATCCATGC
>JBLYYQ010000157.1:0-7996 GCA_048550035.1 Nitrospinota bacterium | reverse complement strand
GATCATAGCTGGATTGATATTTTTAATATAAAACCAAAACAATTTACTGTTGAGAATTTAAGTTATCTAAAATAGTTTTATGAAAGTTATGTTGCAGCTTGCAATTAGTTAAGTTAAGATTAGATGCTATGTTTAATAGAGGATAAGCTACAAGTGAAAAAGATCGAAGCAATTATAAAGCCGTTCAAATTAGACGAAGTTAAAGATACGCTAAACAACATCGATATCCATGGTCTCACAATCACTGAGGTCAAAGGTTTCGGCAGACAAAAAGGTCATACCGAGCTTTACCGCGGTTCTGAGTATGTGGTCGATTTTCTCCCAAAAATCAAGATTGAAGTAGTTGTTACAGACTCCAAAGTTGATGAGGTAATAGAGGCGATTTTAGAGTCTGCTAAAACAGGTAGAATCGGTGATGGGAAACTTTTTGTAAGTAACGTAGAAGAGGTCATTAGGATAAGAACTGGTGAGCGAGGTGATGAAGCTGTTTAACCTTCTAGAGTTAATTTATGGACCTGCTCGCCAAGAGATAGGTACCCCTTCTTTAGACGCTTTATTCTCTAGGCGGTTTAACTCGGTTTCATAATAGCTAATAATTGTACGGATATCTGATGGGGTATAATCTGAGTAGGATGCAAGCTCTCCAATCTGCTGATCATTGTACCCATTTCGCTTAACAGCTTCTATTTTTTTATAATATTTTATCCGTCCTGCTAGCTCTTCGAAATTTTTTGTCCAGTAGTCTTTATTTTTACCACCATAGAGCTTCCCCGTTTTGAATGATGACTTTAAGATTAGCTGACTTTTATTAGAATCAATCTGATAAATAAAATTATTTAAGAAGCTTCCACCCAACAATCCATCTATATTGCCGCCTAGTTCTGTTGAGATACCACCTTCTACATTTTCTAGCTCCAGATTACCGATTTTGATCGATTTGAACGTTACTAGATAAATAAATGAACCACCAGCAGCAGTGGAGACAGGTATTCTTGGCAGATCTTTAAGTTCTTTAATGCCAAGTGACTTTGCAATT
The DNA here is from genome assembly GCA_048550035.1 of Nitrospinota bacterium. GTDB lineage: Bacteria > Nitrospinota_A > UBA7883 > UBA7883 > JBLYYQ01 > JBLYYQ01. The sequence continues at coordinate 6,960 of JBLYYQ010000157.1, read as the reverse complement.
TTAGTCGAGATCACTGTTAGTGATGCACCTGTATCTAGAAGCAACTGTTTAGGTTGATCGTTTATACTTATATTTACAAAATAGCTCTGATTAGTCCTCACAAGTGGAATGGTAGTAGATTCTTCAGGAGTAATGGTAGAATCTACATTTTCTACACGGTTAAGATTCGGTTTATAGCCTGGTTTGTTAGGGCTGTCACTCTTTTTGCCATCATAATTTAATATTTCAAGCTTATTTTTCTCTACGGTTGTCTCTAATGGCTTCTGATCCGAAAACTGTTGTACACCATCTTTCTCTTCCCATTTGTAGATAGTTGATTCTTTAGAAAAACTCAGAGTTGGAATGGAAGCAAGGAGTAGAAATGGGAACAATCCTAACAAAATATTCAAATCTATATTTTTGTTCATATTTTAAACTTACCTACACCACTAACCATCTCTCTCATATTATAACCCCAAAAAAGTAATTCATCTAAAGAATCTCCTCTTTTTTGCTATATTTTTCCTCAGATCGGTTATTAATCGTAAGAATCGTAGCAGCTGTAACCGCAAATGGCATTACGATGAGGTTAATAAAAGGTATTGAAAACATTAGTGCCACTACTGTTCCAAATCCAAACAGTATCGGCAGATTGATCCTTATATAGGTGAGCTTATCTTTAAAACTAAAATTTTGGCGATCCAATGAATAACCGATAAATTCAAGAGCAAGTATGAGCGGTACAAAAAATCCATTTAATATTGTAAACAGTAGAGGACCTATCAGAGGGACAAAGTATGTCAGAATGATGATCAGCTCAATTGCGATTATCGCAAGGAGCTTTACAGCTTCATTTTTGATTACAAACCAGATCTTAGAAGGGCTAAAGTTAATCGAATCTTCTCTTGATTTTGTAAGTTGCTGTTCAACTGCGCTTGAGAGCATATCGTTGAAAGGTGATGCTATTATTAGTCCGACCGCTGTAAAACAGAAGAATACCACTATTATGCTGATGATGAACAAGAGTGATTCGAAGACGAACTTTAGAGCGGTTATATACCATGCAAGGGACTGATTCGATGAGAATATATACGATGTTATCTCTGGTAGATAGCTTGCAAAGATATAAATAAAGGTTGCAAAGAAGAGGATATTAAGCAGGAGAGGGAGTAGTGCAAACTTTATTAACCGAACAGTAGATAGAGTAGTTTTAATCCCTTCAAAATAAAGGAGCCCACCTGAAACGAAGTTTTTTATAAACATTGATTAAATATTTGCTACACCTAAAAACCATTATAGACTACCATAGGACATTATAGGATGTTTGACTCCAATATGAACTATAAATTTGGAGTAACATCTGCAGTGATCATGCTGCAGCGATTAGATGATGAGTGAGATTGAGGAGGATTTTTAAGTGTTAACGGTGGAAGATCGAGGAGTTGATTATAAAGTTGCAGATATTAATTTAGCTGCATTTGGTCGAAATGAGATCAATATAGCAGAAAAAGAGATGCCAGGTCTAATGGCAATCAGGCAAAAATATGGCAAAGATAAGCCGCTTGCCAATATTCGGATAGTAGGCTCTTTGCATATGACAGTACAGACTGCAGTCTTGATTGAGACATTGCATGAGTTAGGAGCTGATATTAGATGGGCATCGTGTAATATTTTTTCAACGCAAGATCATGCTGCAGCCGCAATTGCAGCAGCAGGTATCCCTGTGTTTGCATGGAAAGGTGAGACTTTAGAGGAGTACTGGGCGCTACTTATGATGGCAGTCAAATGGCCTGATGGTCGAGGTCCTCAATTGATAGTAGATGATGGAGGCGATGCTACTTTATTAATTCATAAGGGCTACCAAGCTACGAGCGATCCTACAATATTAGATCAGCCAACTGATAATAAAGAGCTAATGATTCTTAACCAATTGATCAAAACAGCTATTAAGCAAGATCCTCAATTCTTTCATAATACAGTTAAGGAGCTAAAAGGTGTCTCTGAGGAGACTACCACTGGTGTGCACCGTTTATACCAGATGATGGAGCAAGGTGAATTACTTATCCCAGCTATCAATGTTAACGATTCAGTAACAAAGTCTAAGTTTGATAATCTTTATGGATGTAGAGAATCGTTAGTCGATGGGATTAAACGAGGAACCGATATTATGATTAGTGGTAAAAACTGTGTTGTAGCTGGATATGGTGATGTTGGGAAAGGATCAGTCCAAGCTTTAAAAGGGATGGGTGGCAAAATCTTTGTAACAGAGGTTGACCCGATCTGCGCACTGCAAGCTGCTATGGAAGGATATTCTGTTGTGAAGCTCGAAGATACATTAGAGTTTGGAGATATCTTTGTCACTGCCACCGGCAATAAGAGTGTCATTACCCTTGAACATATGCTCAAAATGAAAGATCAAGCGATACTCTGTAATATTGGTCATTTTGATAACGAAATCGAGATGGAGAAATTAGAGCAATTCAAAGGTGTAATCAAGCAGGATATTAAACCGCAAGTTGCAAAATGGATCTTCCCTGACGGACATTCGATCATACTATTAGCTGAAGGGCGATTAGTGAACTTAGGCTGCGCAACAGGTCATCCCTCATTTGTTATGAGCGCAAGTTTTACTAATCAGGTATTGGCTCAGATTGAGCTTTGGAACAATCAAGGCAAATATGAGAATAAAGTCTATCGTCTACCTAAAAGATTAGATGAAGAGGTCGCAAGACTTCATTTAGAGAAGATTGGTGCCAAACTTACTACATTAACTAAGGAACAGGCAGATTATATTTCTATATCTCCTGATGGACCATACAAGTCGGATCATTATAGATATTAAACAATAAAAGGTGGGGGATTAATGGAAGATATATTACATGAGTTACATGAATTAACAGGAGTGATAGGCTTCGGATTATTAATTATTATATCAGTATCAGGATTGGCCTTAAGATTTTTTCAATCAATTCGAAATTTCGTCAATCGCCAAAATATATTCTTAGGACATAAGTCGCTAGCGATCTTACTGGTTGCAATTATTGTTGCACATGTTCTAACCTCAGATGATAGACATATTGTTCTTTATATAGCAATTTTGGCACTTGCTGTTATGTTTATCCTATCTGTTTCGCCACTACTTAAGAGAAATTTAAAACTAGTTGTCAATATTAAGATTGCCTTACTCCTCTTTGCTGCTTTGGCACTCGTTTACGGTCATGACGTAGTAGAAGATCATGGCGATCATGACCATGACAAAGGTAAGATTACTGATAAACTGAATGACGACGATGGTGATGATGATGATCATGACGACGATAAGAAGTAAATTCTATTTTTCTATCATCTTCATGAACTGATCTTCATCAATAATTTCGATACTCTTTTGAGTATTATTATAGAATATCGCCTCTTCTAACTTATGATCAGGATTTTCACCTTTGATAAGGTAGTCGACATTTTTATGTAAAGCATCTTTTAAGATTGCCCCTTTCTCTGCAATTAACTGTTCAAGCTGATCTTTTGTTAGTGTTTTAAGCTGACCTTTGATAAAGAATCTTTTCTTTTTAAAGTTGCCAGCCTCTTCGTGAATCATTTGCAGAAAAGTAGCCTCATCCAGACTATAATCAATGTTTTTGCAAATACGCTCATTAAAAACTGCCTCTACTTCTTTAAGTTGTAGCTTAATTTCAGCTTCGCTTATTTTTTCAAGTCCACCACTGTTTGAAAATCTTTTTTTTCTAAGTAAGAGTGGGGTTCGATCAATAAGATCAATAAACTGATCCTCACTAATGATAGAGATTAAATTTTTGCTATTAATTGCTAATGCTTTTTGCAATTTAGAACCAGGCTCGTCCCCTTTGATAAGAAAATCACTATTGTTAGATATAGAACTTTTAACAAATCCTCCAATTGTTTCAATCTGATCTTTGATCTCAAAGCGTGTCAGTTTCGAAAATGAGCCTGTTATGACAATATTTTTTTGATAAAAAGGAGATTTTGATAGATGATTTTTTCGATCTACTTTTATCTTGAGGTGGCTGTTTTCTAATCGGTCAAGAAGTTTTATGTTCGATTCATCATGGAAAAAATCATAGATATACTCTCCTGCCAATGTTCCGATCCCTGCTACTTTGGCAAGCTCCATAACGGAAGCTTCTTTTAGCTGTGAGATTGAATGAAATTGTGTCGCAAGGATAGTAGCACTGTTTTTGCCAACATTTTTAATCCCAAGTCCGAAGAGTAGCTTTGGGAGGAGGACAGTTTTGCTCTTATTGATACTTGCTAATATATTATCAGCACTCTTATCTTGGACCTTGTCTAATTTAAGTAATGCTTCTCTCGTTAAATCATAGATATCTGCGACATCTGCTATAATCTTATTTTTGACCAGCTTTTCAATCAGTCCCACACCGAGGTGGTCAATTGCCATTGCATCTCTTGAAACAAAGTGGAGTATTTTTGCAACCGTTTTAGCCTCACACTGATCATTATCGCAAAAATAGCTATAGCTAGGGGATTGTTGATACTGAGGCTCTTTATTTCTCCCTTTTGTAAAGGGGACTTTCCGCAATTTAGCTTTGCAAGATGGGCAATCGGTTGGGAATATAATCTCTTTTTGTCTGCCATCTCGTTTCGATACAATCACCTTGACTAGCTCTGGAATAATATCTCCAGCTTTAGAAAAGAATGCGTAATCGTTAAGTTTAATATCTTTTTTTATGATTTGATCTTCGTTATGGAGGGTAACATTAGATACCGTTGACCCTCCGATAAGAACTGGCTCTATTGATGCTACTGGAACAATAAGACCTGTTCTCCCGACATTGAATTTAATATTGACTATTCTAGATCGTTGCTGCTCTGAAGCAAGCTTATATGCAATCGCCCATAATGGTGCTTTACTTGTTGTGGCTAGCTCATCGGCAATGGCATAGCTATTAGCGCTAATAACTATGCCATCTACCTCGTATGGAAAGCTATTGCGCTTGCTTTGAAAATTGGTAACTATATTTTTGAGTAAAGAAAAATCGGTTGCAAGCTGATTTACACTTTTCAATGTCTTAAAGCCTAGCCACTCTAACTTGTTAATTGCATCTGTTTGCGAAGCGATATTATTACTAATCGATGGGCGTCCATTTAGGGCGGTTTCAAAAAAGTCATAAGCAATGAAGCCTAGCTTGTCAGATCTTGATTTTGATTGATCTAGCTGCCGAAGTGCACCTGCCGCAGAGTTTCTTGGATTTGCAAATGGTTGTAAGCCATCCTCTAGCCTTCCTTGATTTGTTTCTTCAAAGTCTGCTTTAGAGATATAGACTTCACCTCTAACTTCAAATCGGTCAATTTTATTCTCTGTTAATTTGAGCTCTTTTGGGATTGACCTTATTGCAGTAACATTATGTGTGACATCTTCTCCAACAGTTCCGTCACCTCTTGTTGCAGCATAGAGTAGCTTATTTTTCTCGTAGATCAATGAGAGTGCTACGCCATCAATTTTAGGCGAGACTAACAGTTCGACCTTTTGATTGTTAACGGCTCTTACTTTATTATAAAATTGTTCAAGCTCTTTAAGATTAAATGCATTATTTAAAGATAACATTGGTCGTTGACTGTTATGCTTGATCTGCTTAAAGCTAGAAGACGGTTTTGCCCCAACTCGTTTTGTTGGTGAATCAAGATCTAACTCTGAATGGCTCTCTAACTCTAAAAGATTTCTTACTAACTGATCGTATTCATAATCTGATATCTCAGGTTCGTTTTGCTGATGATATAAAATATTGTGCCTAGCGATCTCTGTTTTAAGGAATTCTTCTGAGCTGAAGTCCTTATTTTCAAACTTTGATAGACGATCAGTTAGCTCATTATACTCTTTAGAATGTGAGGCATCTTTTTTTGATAACTCATCTTCAATACTCCTGACTCTCTGTTTGAGGGAAGCTATCTCTGCTTCTCTTAAGGTAGCAATAGATTTGGTAAGATCATTTTTCATGCTATTGAAAGCAAAGTTTTAGTCTGATGTGGCTATTTCAAGCTATCGTCGTTGATTTTAATAAACCCGATAAATGGGATAATTTTTCGCGCATCTTCTACTGTTACTTCGCTTAGATGACTAATGTCAAGATCCACAATGTCTATATTCTTGTAATGACCATTCCAGCAATGGAGAGCATTAATCTTGTTACCGACTGCATCCATTGTAGAAGTTAAATAGACTGTCCCATCGCAGATAGCACATCTACCATAGGTAATGTCATATCGAATGATATCACTCTCTACTTGAGTCACTCTTCGAAACTTTGTACCCGCCACGCTCAGCCTATAAGATTTAAAATTAACAGTATCATAGGTCATTGTAGCATCTATTTGCTATTTAACAAGTCAAAGATAATAATTTGCTATTAAGCAAATGGATGATAAATTGATATAGGTTGTTATTCAGATTTTCAACTATGTCGTAAACAGTAAGCTTCAGTAAGAGGGGGTATGTAGTGTCTGATAGGGCAAAGAAAATTTTTGAGTATCATAATTTTTCTAAACATCGACTAGATAGCTACGCACCCGGTTCTGGTGAGTTAGACTGGGCTAACCAACCTAATCCATATCGAGAGTATATAGGTTCTGAAAAGATTGAGCTTCCATTACTAGAAAACTTAGATCAGTTCCCATCCTACTCTACTATTTCTAGAGTGCCAGCTGAGAAAAAGTCTGTAACAAAAGTCACAATTGCTAATCTACTTGAGCTTTCATTCGGGTTGGCAGCGATCAAAGATTTTAATGGCAATCAGTGGGCACTTAGAGTTAATCCATCATCTGGGAACCTTCATCCTACAGAGAGCTATCTTATAACTAAGGGACTGCCAGGTTTGTCAGGAGGTGTCTATCACTATCATAGCAAGGATCACTCGTTAAGGAAGAGGATGGAGGCGACAGGCCCCTTTTTGGAAGGGATTGGTAATGATTGCTATATAGCTCTAACTTCTC
>JBLYYQ010000156.1:0-4362 GCA_048550035.1 Nitrospinota bacterium | reverse complement strand
GGGGCAGATCCATCCGCAGAAGAAACGGCCCAGCAACACGGTTAAAACGAGGGTCGCAAGGCCCCACAGCAGGCCCGCAAACAGGGTGCCGGTGGTCAGCAGGGTGGCCAAGCCCACCAGGGGGTCCAGCTGGAGCAGCCAGTTCACCGGCCAGCCGCGCAACTGCCACCACGCCTGTCCGAGGGTGGTGGCCACGCAAAACCACAAAATATTAGATCTAATATTCTATTGCCAGGGATTGCAATAGCAAACAAAGAGTTGCCGGTAAGTTCATTAGTAAGTGGGAAGGTTCTAGAAGTAAAGTTTGAGAAAGGCTCAAGCGTAAAGAGAGGATCTACTTTAATAACTATTGATGATGCTGAAATCAAGGCTCAGAAGAATCAGCTCAAATCGAAAGTTGCATTAGCGAAGCTTGAGTATGACAAGCTAAAAGCGCTACATGATCTAGATGCGGCAGTTTCAGAGTTTTCAATTCAGACTGCAAAACTGAAATTAGAAGATACGCAATTTAGCCTGGAAACAATTAACGAAGTATTAAAGAAGTACCAGATAACAGCAGGAATAAGTGGCGTTGCAGTCGACCGACATGTTGAGCAAGGAGAGATCATAACAGTCGGACAGGTTGTGACAAAAATTTTAAACCTTGATCCAATCAAAGTCAGAGTTGGAGTCCCAGAGCAAGAGATCTCCAACATAGAGCTAAAGCAGCGAGCAAAAGTATCGTTTGATTCATTGTCAAATAAGAAATCTGTAGGTGTAATAACTTACATATCGCCTGAAATAGATAGTAAGAGCCAGACTTTTGTAGTTGAGGTAACTGTTGAAAACAAAGATCATAGTATTGTCCCTAATATGAGTAGTAAAGTGATGTTTTCTGGCAAGTTATTAAAAGATGTTATTTCAATACCGCAGACTGCAATACTAGAGCTACCAGATGAGCATGCAGTTTTTATAGTCGACAAATCCAACAAGGCAAAACAGGTTACAGTAGAGGTTGAGGACCATATGGAAGAGGATGCACTGATTAGTAGCGGGTTGAAGGAGAATGATATGTTAGTGATTAAAGGTCATCGATCATTGGTTGATGGCGATCCACTTCTTGTCGTAGAGTAGACTTTTATCATGTTTTTAACTAAACTAGCCATTCGCAACTATATGGCAGTTTATGCTTTGATGTTTGTGATAATTGTCACAGGTATATATGCATACATAGCGATCCCGCGAGAAGCAAACCCTGACATAACAATCCCTGTTGTATTAGTGACAACAATTTATCCAGGCGTATCCCCATCTGATATAGAGGTTCTAATTACAAATGAATTAGAAAAAGAGCTCAAGAATCTTGAGAATGTCAAAGAGATCCGCTCTTCTTCGCAAGAGGATGCTTCTGTTGTCTCTATTGAGTTTGATGCAGGAGTTGATATAGATGCTGCGGTCCAGAAGGTACGAGATAAAGTTAATATAGCGAAAGTCAATATACCGTCCGATGCTGATGAGCCACTGATAGAAGAGATTAATTTTTCAGATCTTCCTGTTATGATAATAAATATTTCAGGCGAATATGGGTTAGTCAAGCTAAAGGATATTGCAGAAGATGTAAGGGATAAAATTGAGCAAATTCCAGGTGTATTGAAAGTAGATTTATCAGGTGGGCTAGAGAGGGAGGTGAAGGTTGATGTCGATCCTGAGAGACTTCGTTATTACAATCTATCACTGAAGGATATAATTGATGCTATTGAAGAAGAGAATGTCACAATACCTGGCGGTTCAATAGATATAGGTGATTATAAATATTTAGTGAGAATCCCTGGTGAATATCAAGATCCATTATTAATAAAAAATATTGTAGTCAAATCGGTTGATCATCGACCTGTCTATTTACATAACCTAGCAGATGTCAGCTTTGGGTTCCAAGATATTGAATCGTTTGCAAGACTAAATGGTGTTGAGACGATATCTCTTTCTGTGAAGAAACGCTCTGGTGAAAATCTTTTAGCAGTAGCAGAATCGATCTATAGCTTAATAGAAGAGGAGAAGCGGCTTTTACCACGAACGACAAAGTTTGTAATCACTTCAGATGCAAGTAAAGAGACAAGAACTCTTGTGCGTGATCTAGAGAACAATGTAATAACAAGTTTGGGAGTGATTATTCTGGTCCTATTTTTAACATTAGGTATCCGTGTAGCAGTTTTCGTGGCATTTTCGATTCCGTTTTCACTGTTTATCTCATTTGTTATATTTTTCGTGCTTGGATACACGATGAATATGGTGATACTTTTTTCACTTATTTTGGCATTAGGAATGTTAGTAGATAATGCTATCGTGATAGTAGAGAATATTTTTCGTCATTTTGAAGAGGGTTCCGATCCTGTCCGATCTGCAATTGAAGGATCAGCCGAGGTTGCACAACCGGTAATATTTTCAACATTAACAACATTAAGTGCATTTTTCCCAATAATGTTTTGGCCAGGTATTGTAGGTGAATTTATGTATTACCTCCCGGTAACATTAATAATAGCCTTAAGCTCATCACTTTTTGTAGCATTAGTAATAAACCCAACACTCTGTGCAACATTATTAAAATTATCAGCACAAGATAAGACCAAGAAAAAGATGAGTGAATTGGCAGATAGCGAGCTACCAAAATTCTACCGCTATTATAAGAGACTCCTAACGTATGCACTGGTTAGACCAATTAAGACCTTAATAGTAGCAACGGCATCATTAATATTAGTTTTAGGGATATACCCATTGTTTGGGAAGGGTACAGAATTTTTCCCAGATATTGATCCAAATTTAGTTTTTGTAAATATTGATGTTCCAAGCGGTTTTCGGAGTGAAGTAATTGATGAGTCCGCCAAGATTGCAGAGAGTCGGATAGCAAAGTATGAAGATGTAAGTTCTTATGTATCCAATATAGGAGGTTTTACATCAAATGTAATTCAAGGTGAATCTGCAGGTGTTAGTGCTAGGATTGCTATTGATTTTGTTGATCGAGAAGAGCGACTTCGCTCGTCACAAGAGACGAAAGAGCAGATCCGTGATGAGCTGAAAAATTTAGTGGTTGGTCTGGAGTTCAATATAGATGAGCAAGAACAAGGGCCACCAACTGGTCCACCGATTAATATTGAAATATCGGGTGCAGATTTTGACATTATTGCATCAATGTCACATGAGTTAGAGGAATTATTAAAAAAGGTTGATGGGTTGGTTGATATAGATAATAACTATTCTGTTGGGAAACCTGAGATTGTAGTAGATGTTGATCGAGCTAAAGTGGCGCAATATGGACTAAGGACATTAGATATTGCAAACTATGTTCGATGGGCAATCCATGGCGCAATTGCATCGACTTATCGGGAAGGTGATGATGAGTATGACATCATGGTCCGTTTCAAAGGAGATAGAGCAGACCAGATAACAAAGATTAATCAATTCTTTATAAAGCATGAGGGGAATCTAATTCCACTTAGCTCTGCTGCGAAGATTCGTACAGCGGCAGGCTACAGCGATATCAAACATATTGATTTGAAAAAAGTAGTAACAGTTTCTGCTGAGGTTGATAGTAACTTTAATGAGAATGAGAAGTTAGAGGCGGTCAAGAAGCTCGTAAAAGAAGAGATCAAGCCGATTGAAGGTTACAGGATCTCATATACAGGACAAGATGAAGAGCAAAAAGAGGCATCGGAATTTTTAACTAAGGCATTTACAGGAGCTGTTTTATTGATACTCTTTATACTTGTTTTGCAGTTTAATTCAGTTGCAACTCCGATTATTATCTTATCGTCAGTGGTCCTATCGATGATAGGAGTTCTGATTGGACTGATGGTTACTCAAACGCCATTTGGGATAATCATGAGTGGAGTCGGAGTAATTAGTCTAGCTGGGATTGTGGTGAACAATTCAATAGTGTTGTTAGATTATACTAATCAACTTCGCTACCGAGGGTTTGAAAAACATGATGCAATTGTTTTAGCAGGGATGGTGAGGCTTCGCCCTGTTTTGTTAACCACCATTACCACCACGCTCGGTTTAATGCCAATGGTTTTGAAAATTAGTTATGATTTTGTTGATTTGAAGTTATTGCTCAATTCAGAGATGGCAGAATGGTGGGGTCCAATGGCGACAACTGTTGTATTCGGGTTAGGATTTGCGACCATGTTGACACTACTGTTTGCCCCGACGCTATATAGTTTGCTAGATACTCTTGTCTATAGATTCACAGGAAAAAGCTTGGTTGGTATTGATAAAATCACTGAGCAGGTTAAATAGTATTTGTTGATATTTTATCTTACCAATTGACCAATGGTTCTTAGTCAATTAAAATAATGAGATGAATATTTCAAAACTGATTGTAAGAGG
>JBLYYQ010000155.1:0-9388 GCA_048550035.1 Nitrospinota bacterium | reverse complement strand
TTGCATCCCTATCAGAAACTTCGATCAGAGTAACATTTGACCTTGAGATAGTAAGTTCTGAGAAAATTGCAACTCTGATACAAAAAGCAGGTTTCAATATCAGAAGTGATGATTTGGATAGCAACTAAAAAAATTTACTTACAAGAAAAAGAGTCGCTTCTTAGAGCTAACTATTGAGCTCTTCAATAATCTTAACTGCTGCGATCGATCTATCTGGTGCAGCTAATATAGGGCGACCTATTACTAAATAGTTTGAACCTAGCTCTAACGCCTCTTTTGGAGTAAGAAATCTTGCTTGATCGTTCTTAGGACCAAATGACGGTCTAATCCCTGGAGTTACTAATAGAAAAGGCTCTACGATATTATCTCTTAATAGCTTTATTTCAGGTGGTCCGCAGACTGCCCCATCAATCCCACTGGACTTTGCAAGTTTTGCCAATCTTAATGAGTGATCGGTTAGTTTCCCTTTCAATCCAACTTCATGTAGATCGGATTCTGACATACTTGTCAAGATTGTTACTCCGATCAGTAGAGGAACCTGACTGCTACTCTCCTTTGCAACGATATTTGCAGCCGCTTCTAACATCTTGGCACCACCTAATGTATGAACTGTCAACATATTTACTCCATGGTGAATGGCGACTTTAACTGCGTTAGCTACGGTATTTGGAATATCATGATATTTTAGATCAAGAAATATCTTTAAATCAGTAGCTTTAGATTTTTTTCTTATCTCGTCTATCACTTTAGGTCCGTATAGAGTGAAAAGTTGTTTGCCAACTTTGAACCAGCTGATCCTGAGCTGACTTAATTCTTCTACGATTGCTAATGTTTCTGCTAGATTATCAGAATCGAGTGCAACTATAATTTTCTCTCTCTTATCATTCTTGCTCTTCAATTACTGGCTCATCCTTTCTTATAAATAGTCTGGTAAATAGTAAGCTAAACTCAAAAAGTATAATCATAGGTGTAGCTAAGGCTAGCTGAGTAAATATATCAGGTGGTGTAAGTATCGCCGCAAAGATAAATGATCCAACTATATAGTATGGTCGAATATGTGATAGAGAACGATGCGATACAATATTTAGTTGTACAAGTAAGATTAGGACAATCGGAGTTTCAAATACGATTCCAAATGCCAGTACAAGCTTGAGTGCAAACTCTAAATAGTAGCTAATCGTTATCTGTGCTGTGATACTCCCTCCACCAAAATTCAGAAGAAAGTTCATCCCTTGAGGCAACACTACAAAGTAGCAAAAAAGTACTCCCATTATGAAAAAGAGCGACCCAAATATCAAAAATAGCCCGCTATACTTTCGCTCTGGTTTTAATAGTCCAGGAGCAATAAACTCCCACGCTTGATAGGCAAGTAACGGAAATGCCAAAATCAATGATCCATAGAGCGATATTCGTAAGTATGAAAAAAATATCTCAGTCGGTGAAATAGCGTAGAGCCCAAAATCTTTGACCGGCTCTTTTAATATCTCTAGTAGATGGTCTGAAAGAGAATAGACTACAATGAAGATGATGAAAACTATTGCGGCTGAATATATAAGTCGCCACCTTAGTTCTTCTAAATGGACAGTAAGTGGCAACTTCTCATCATCATCGACTCGCCTAATCTTCTTCTTTGGTAAGTTTGGATTTTCTTGGGTCTCTTTTTTAGCTACTCCATCATTAAGAGCGGCTCTATCTTGACTACTATTTTCTTCATTAGACATCCTACGAGAGGTTATCCTGTACTGCGAGAGATTCTTTTAACATTACGCCAAAGTCCATTGCATTTTCGATTGAATATCCATTTGTCCCATTTGCGAATATTATAGATGATGTTTGACCTGCTTCAAATATTTTCTTTACCGGCCAGATGAATTGACGTAGCTCATCAATACTATATAAGTAGTCATAGCGCTTGCTAGATGATGTGCTAAACCAATCTTGGCTTTGACCTGAAAATTTTATGAAATTAATCTGGTTGCAGGGTGAAGTTAATTTAAGAAACCTCCCTCCTGCCAGTTTTGGCTTATCAAAATAGGCTACATTTGCATCTAGCGATGATATTAATTCAAATGTCGTCGGGGTTAACCAACTGTCGCAGTTAAATGTTAAGCATAATTTTGAGGTGAAACGAAACTGGTTAATGAACCATTTTAGATGCTCTACTGTATCCTCACTTTTTTTGTGGCGTGGCGAAAACTCTCCATTGATCGCTGTAAGTCGATCCTCTTTGATTAACGGTTCAATTGCCAGTAGAAATTCCTTCATTGACTTTTCATCACGCAGAATAGTTCCATTGCTTGTCAATATTTTGACTGACAAAAGATATGGAACTTTGAGTGTAAACTTCATATCAGCCGGTGCAATCTCTAATACTTTTTGGATATAGTTGCTATCAAATTTTGAAGTAAAAATTTCATCTAACTCAACAAGAGAGATCCCTTTTTCGTTATAAAGAAAAGAGAGCCGCTCATCTTTGTTCAATGATGGAGGATAGACTTTATCATTCCAGTTGTCATGATTCCAGCCTGAGGTTCCAACAAAAAGTTTGTCGTCTAACATAGTAAGCAGTAAGTAGAGCTATTGTTAAATAGCTCTATTTCGTTTAAGTATTGATTGGGGGTGGTATTTTATAGTTATTGGCTATAGTTGTTGATGTGAATGAAGTTGCCACTCTACTGAATCTTGCAACAAAATCTGTTTCACTCATATTAGCAACTGCAGCCATCTTTTTTAGAAGCTGACTATTTTTCAAATCTTCCGCTTTTAAACGGACCATATATTCTAATGCCATTTCATACGCTTCAGTATGGACATCGACTAACCTAACTTTGGTTTTCCCTGTTTTAGGATCCATTATAGAATAGAATGGCATCGGTGCAAATCGCCCTTCTTGGATGGTCACCATATCGCCAGAGCCGCCTGATAGTGTATGTTTTGCAGCTGAGAAGCCAAGCTCTTTGGTATACTCTAAATCAAATGGGACAGGCTCTACACATCGAAGCTCGTATCCAATATCTTTATCGACGATGGTGCTACTAACACCAAGTTTTTCTAATTCTGCTTTAACTTTACTCTTTACAACTTTGCCAAGATCAATTTCAGATAAACGAGGGTGACCATGCTCGTCATATTCAAGCGAACCCATCGTTTCTAACTCAGCTTTAGACAATTTTTCTGCCATCCCTTCTGCTAATATTGCAACACCATAGTCTCGGCCGATTGCTTTTCGCTTAATGATAATTGCAACCAAAGAATCAACTAGCCAGCTAAAGTCGATTAATTCAGAGTCGCACTCTTCAGGGATAATGGTAGTATGTGCACCAGATGCTCGACCAATACCTAATGCTAAATGACCAGCTTTGCGTCCCATTGCAATAATAAAATACCAACGCTTAGTAGTCGCCGCATCATTCATAATGCTTCGTACAATCTTTACGCCAAAATCTCGGGCAGATGCAAAACCAAATGTTTTTATATCGCGTGGCAGATCTAGATCGTTATCAATAGTTTTTGGAACATGAACGACCTGAATTTTGCCGCCAGCAGTTTTTGCTACATTATGGGCTGAAAAACAGGTGTCATCGCCACCTATCGTTATGAGGCAAGAAATTTTTAGACGCTCTAACGATTTGACAATATTTTTTAAATATTTTTCATCTTTTGTCGGGTTCGCCCTAGAAGTAGCTAGTATCGAGCCACCTTGAAAATGTATAAGTGAAACCTCATCAATCGAGAGTTTGCGAACTTTATCGATTCTCTCATGCATTAAGTGACTAAACCCATCATAGATTCCAAATACCTCACATCCATGATTGATTAACTTAATTGCCGCTGCTCGTATTACAGAGTTAATCCCAGGTGCAGGACCTCCACCAACTAATATTCCGATACGCTTGTTTTCCATCAATATCTTCCTTGTTGCCAAACTGTTTATTCAGACCAATCTTGTAGTATAAGGTATTTTCAATAATATAGGTAAAAATTTAAGAGCCGTCAGCTAGCTGCTAACGGCTCTTAATAAAGGGTTACCCATTTGAGGGGTAGGAGGGTTGAGTAACCCTAACAAATAACTGTTAATTTATATATGCAATAACGGTGCCATATCTCTTTAGAAACCTACTAAATAGTTAAAGTCATTGATTTTCAACGATTATTTTTGATCCTATCTTTTTTTCTGAATTCTAATAGAGGTCAATTGAGTGACAAATTTGAGTCTATTGAGAAATAAGTAGACAGTCGTCTGTTTATTCAGACAGTAGTTGATGATATTTTAAGTAGTTATATTTGCTTTTTTGAGATCTGAAATTTACTATTCTCAGTAATGATCATTTATTGAAAAGAGAGTAGCCATACTATAATAAATGGTGCCGGAAGTGGGAATCGAACCCACACAGTCTTACGACTAGGGGATTTTAAGTCCCCTGCGTCTACCAATTCCGCCATCCCGGCTTAAATCACACTTATAATAGAACAGCAAATATATCAAAGTTTTGGGTTCTATAAAACTTTTTTATTTTTAATTCTTTTTGCTTTAACAAACAGGTTGCTATAATTTAGTGATATGATTTGAACAGAAGCAATCAGGAGAGATTGATGAAGTTTTTTTCTGCAAAAGAGTTTCAGGGTGATTTAGGGATTGCAGATCTTTACTTAGGTCTTGTACTTTTGGATGAAGAAGGATTAGAGATTTCGATTGTTAATGACATTTTAATAGATGCTAATGAGGGTAGCGCAAAATTTTTACAGGTTGAGATTGGTGGCACTATAGGAGCGACAGGTCTGTTGAGACTGATACCGATTGATGCTGTCACAAATATTGCAGATAATATGCTTGAACTAGCAATGTCAGTAGAACATCTATCAGACGGACCATATCCTCTTGACATTCACGATATTACAGAATCTGAATTAGCGGCTATTGATCAGTTCTTTCATCCGAGCGAGAAAACGTTACTCTCTGATGAGCCTATTAGTGAGGATTCAGAATATTTTATGGACACAACAGGAATAGAAGTTCCTGATAAATTAGAGTTAGAAAGTGATGATGAAGAATAATAAGGAGTATTCGTTAGTTGCAGTCTATGTTTTAGCTATCGCTGGAATAGTACTTACAGGGTTTATAGAGGCAAGTTCATACTGGCCATATTTGAAAGAGATTTGTGGTGTAGGTGGAGGTGGCTGTTCTGAGATAACTGCAACCAAATTTGCAAAGATATTTAATCTATCTGTTGCGTGGTGGGGGATGCTAGCGTATGTTTTGGTGATCCTCTCGTTATCATTGCATCGGATACTGTTGCCTATTGTCACCTCTGTTATGATGGGTGCTGAACTATACTTTTTATGGGTGATGGCAGATGTTGTTAATATATGGTGTACAGTCTGTTTGGTGCAGTTTGGATTAACAACAGTCCTCTTTTTTGTATCGTTAAAATATAGCCTCGATAATAAACTTTTCTTATTACCTGGCAAGATTTTTGCGTTGCTTGCTATCGTATTAGTTACGGCACTCTCATTTTCATTACCTGTAAAGCTTGAGATGCACTCAGGTAGCGAGATGAAAACAGATGAGTTTGTAAGTTATTTTGGTGATCTAAATTCAGAATATATGGTGGAGATTTTTTCAGATTTTGGATGTAGTCACTGTAAGTATCATGAACCAGAAATAGTTAAATTGATAAATAATCGGAAAGATATTCTTATCCTCTTTAGAGACCGTGTATTGATGCCAGAATCAGTGGCAGCAGTTGCAGCATCGTATGCTAATGGTATCCTACTGACTCAAGGGAAAGATGAGTACCTAAAAGCGCGGACAGCACTCTTCGATCACCAACATGATCAGCATAATTACTTAAAAGATAAGCTTGCAACGTTTGAGTTTACCTCAGATCTCAAAAAAGAGATTGAAGAGAAGATGAGTGGAGATCTAAAACGTGCTAGATCATTAAAAATCTATAGTACTCCTGTTACATTTATAACTAAAAATGGAGTTACTATCAAGAGGCTAGAGGGTAGTGGAGATTTTGAGCAGATCAATGCCCTTCTAAAATAAAGATTCTGATGTTAGATGATCTAAATGAAGCACAACAAAGAGCGGTCAAGATCAAGAATGGTCCTATTCTTATTTTAGCAGGTGCAGGCTCTGGCAAGACTAGAACTATTGCTCATAGAATCGCGTATCTTCTAGATAGCGGACTCTCAGCTAGCGAGATTTTAGGGCTTACATTTACTAATAAAGCTGCTGCTGAATTAAGGGAACGGGTCAATCAGCTCTTAGGCGACGGAGGGTTAGGTAAGAAACTTTGGATATCTACTTTCCACTCAATGGCACTAAGATTGTTAAGGGCAAATAGTTTACAATCAGGATTGTTGCCCAACTTTTCAATTTGCGATAAATCTGACAGCATGAAATTGCTTAAGGCTATTATTGCAGAGCGGTTAGATGGTAATCGTGATCTATTGGACCCTAAGAAGATACTGACTTTTATCTCCAGAAATAAAAGTAATATGGTTATGCCAGATATAGATAATGTTAGGTATAACGATCCGAAACGGGAATATTGGGAGATATATGAAAGTTATGAATCGAAACTTAATGAACTAAATAGTGTCGACTTCGATTCAATATTAATTAAACTCTATAATCTCCTAACTGATCAGCCAGATATTCGAAAGTCATATCAGCTACTCTTTAAGCATATATTAGTTGATGAGTTTCAAGATACTAATACGGTGCAATATATGATTTTGAAGCTATTTTTAAATGATGAGCAGAATATATGTGTAGTTGGCGATGATGATCAGTCTATCTATGGATGGCGTGGTGCAAATATAAATAACATTCTCAACTTTGAAAAAGATTTTAGATCGGTTCAGATAATAAAGCTAGCTCAGAACTATCGTAGTTGTAAGAACATTTTGCAAGCCGCGAATGAAGTGGTGAAATGCAATAGCGAGCGGAAGGCAAAAGAGCTATTTACAGATAATGAGGTAGGTGAGAAGGTCGATCTTTATGAGGCCAACGATGAATATGCTGAGGCTAGGTGGGTAAGTTCTCAGATAAGAAAAGCACTACTAAACGATAAAATCAAGCTAAGCGATATTGCGATTATTTATAGAACCAACAGTCAATCTCGTCCGCTAGAGCATATTTTACGTGCAGAAGGTTTTAAATATCAGCTATTAGGTGGCTTGAAGTTTTATGATCGGATGGAAGTCAAAGATATAGTTGCTTACCTAAAAGTTGCTATTAATTATAACGATGAAGTTTCGTTTTATCGAATAATCAACTCTCCGCAACGTGGGATAGGGAAGGTGCTACAAGGCAAAATAGAGTCTTATGCCCTCGCCAATAATATGACATCGCTAGATGTACTCTTAAAATCAGGAGGTAATGACTGGTTCACTACTAGCGAACAGAGTAGGTTAAGTGAGGCAAGGCTGATCTTTGAACAGTTGATTTTACTAACAGAAGATAACCGGAAAGATCCATCTACAATTATTGAAGAAACAGTGAGGATTGTCCAATATGAAGAGTGGCTCAGAACAAAATATAGTATGGAGCATAGTTCAAAGCTTGAAAACATAGGAGGGTTGATTGATGAGGCTAATAATTTTGCCAACAATATTGACCTAGAGGAGGAGAGCAATTCTCTGATCGGAAGCTTCTTAGATCAGGCATCTCTTCTGTCAGGGATCGATTTTGATCAATCATTTGATGACCATATTAAACTTATGACAGTACATGTAAGTAAAGGGTTAGAGTTTGAGCATGTATTTTTAACAGGAGTTGAGGATGGGATTTTCCCTCATATTATGGCGACTAACAGTCAGCGCGAGATTGATGAGGAGCGTCGTTTGATGTATGTTGCGATGACCCGTGCTAAGAATCGACTCTCGATATCGTATGCTAGGAGCCGTTTCAAGTTTGGCAAATCAGCAACCCCGACAGGTAAATCAGCCTTTATTTCTCATATACCTCTTGAGCTAGTAGATTCAGAAAATGTTATGCCAGATAGTATTGAGACTAAATTCGAGTCGCGGAATCTGCATAAGAGATATATAAGACCATACAATAGACCAGATTATTTTGAAGAGGAGCAAGAGCTTAAACCTAAAGTAACTAATAGCAAGCAAAAACCATTTAACGCTAATTTGAAAGCCGACCAATTGCATAGAGGTGATTATGTAATTCATCCGAAATTTCAATCAGGCAAGATTATGGATATTTCAGGGGTGGGCGATCAGGCAAAAGTAGTAGTATATTTTCCGCCATACGGTGATAAGAAGTTAATTTTAAAATATGCGAATCTTGTGAAAGCAAAATAATGAGTCAATCAATCGGAATGATACTTAAGGATGTGAAGATTCAGCATACGATTTTTGCCCTTCCATTTGCGATTGCAAGTGCAGTGGTGGCCGCAGATGGGATACCATCTCTAAGGAGCTTACTACTACTACTAATGGCTATGATTTTTGCTCGCTCTGCTGCTATGGCATTTAATAGGCTAGTCGACATGAACTTTGATAGGCTTAACCCAAGAACAAAAGATCGTCCGTTAGCCAGAGGGTTTGTGCATCAAAATTTCTATCGTGGATTTATTGTTGTAAATTCTGCAGCATTTGTTGTTGTTGCATTTCATGTAGGGAAGTTGGCATTCACATTGGCACCAGTTGCCCTGTTTTTAATTTTTCTCTATTCTCTGACCAAACGATTTACAAGCTATAGTCACTTTTTTTTAGGAGCAGCATTGTCTTTAGCACCACTAGGTGGCTGGATCGTAGTTCGAGGGACAATTGAGCTGGCCCCAATGATTTTAGCAGTAGCAGTTTTGTTCTGGCTAGCAGGGCTAGATATAATCTACGCATGTCAAGATTGTGATTTTGATCGGTCGATAGATAATATTTACTCACTTCCTAAGAAGGTAGGGATAACAACAGCGTTAAGATTCGCTGCTCTTTGCCATCTGGTGATGATTGTAATCCTCGCTATCTTTGGATTATATGTTGGGATGTCATTTCTTTATTGGATAGGACTGATTTTTATTGGGATATTATTATCGTACGAGCATTCACTAGTAAGCGAAGAAGATTTAAGTCAGGTCAACAAGGCTTTCTTTAACGTTAATGGCTATATAAGTTTACTGTTTGCGCTATTTGTTATCGCGGACAAAACATTTTTGAATTTATTGTGACGAAACCAAAAGAGTCCAAGGAAGGTCACCGTAGGCGACTGCAGACGAAATTTTTAGATCATGGATTAGAAAAATTTACAGATGATGAAGTGGTAGAGCTACTCTTAACATTAGCAACTCCAAGGCGCGATTGTAAGTCTGCTGCTCGCTTAGCGTTGAAAAAGTTCAAGACATTGTCATCTGTCTTGGAAGCATCT
>JBLYYQ010000154.1:0-2645 GCA_048550035.1 Nitrospinota bacterium | reverse complement strand
GGAACAATACTGCTAATTGAGAGGCAAGAGCGTGGCGGCAACGATTCAACCTTTATTTCATTTTTGTCTATGAATATTCTCCTCGAACTATATGTAATTAGATCCAGCCTATTGCCAAAATTAGCAGTAGAATCAGGACTTGTCAAAGCTAATTTAAGCATATCAGAAGATCACTCTCTCTAAACCTTTGGTGCAGAATCTATAATTCATTGATGGATGCCAAAGGGTTATGAAAAATTTTGTTTCTACCTGTTGCGGATTTTCTATTTATTATAAGCACTCTGCTTAAGCTTATCTGCAGCAATAGCAACCGTTTGGCATTTGAAGTTACACGACATTGTAATGCTTAAGCAATTAGTGAAGTTATTATTAAAATATTGTTCAAAAAAGCTATTAATTTTCAGAGTTCTCAGGTATACTGTCACCAAATCTAATGATACTGTCGGTATAACAATGAATGACCCAGTAGACAAAATTGTAACAATCATTCTTGGTGGTGGTAAGGGTTCACGCCTATATCCTCTAACAAAAGAACGATGCAAACCTGCTGTACCGCTAGGAGGCAAGTATCGGCTGATTGATATCCCTATTAGCAACTCCATTAACTCAGAACTCAGGAAGATCTATGTAGCCACTCAGTTTATGAGCTCTTCGCTGAACAATCATGTCGTCAACTCCTATATGATGGATACATTCTCTGGCGGATTTGTCTCGATTGTGGCTGCAATGCAGATCAAAGGTGGCGGTGATGACTGGTTCCAAGGGACAGCTGATGCTATTCGCAAATCTCTTGGCATCATAAACCTTAAGCAGTATAAAAAGGCTCTCATCCTATCAGGTGATCAGCTATATAAAATGGATTATCGCTCACTTATTGAGATGCATGAAGAAAAAAATGCCGATGTCACCTTGAGTGTTTTACCGGTCACTAGCTCTAGAGCATTAGACCTTGGAATATTGAAAATTGACTCAGATTCAAAAATCGATCAGTTTGTAGAAAAACCTAATGATCCCAAGATTCTTGAATCACTAAAAGTTAGCGAACAGTTTGCCAATAATAATGGACTACAAGATAGTAATAAAAAATGGCTCGCATCAATGGGGATATACCTCTTTGAAACAAAACTCCTACTTGAACTACTTAAAGATAAGGATAATGTCGACTTTGGACGCGATATAATTCCAAAAGTGATTAAAACTCATAATGTTTATACCTACTTATTCAACGATTATTGGGAAGATATCGGAACAATTAAATCATTTTATGAGGCCAATATAGCACTTGGCAAACGTAACCCCCCTTTCCATTTTTATAGTAAGGATAGTGATAAAATATTTACCAGACAACGATTCTTGATGGCAACACGAATCTTAGGTGCCACTATATCTGAATCCATCATCTCTGACGGATGTGAAATATCTGAAGGAGCTGTTATTAACTCCTCTATCATCGGGATACGTGCAAAAATAGGTGAAAACTCAACTATTAGTAGCAGTATTGTTATGGGTGCTGACGCACTCTATCATCCAGAGTCTGATGAATCTCATCAACAAATAAAAGTTGGCGATAATGTTACTATTGAAAAAGCTATTATCGATAAAAATGTCTTGATTGGCAACAACACCAAAATCATTAACAAAGATCGTAAAGAAAATTTCGATGGCGAAAATTACTATATACGTGACAATATAGTTATCATACCGAAAAATACGGTTATACCTCCTAACCAGATTATATAAAAATGCCGACACTCTTTAAGAGAATGTCGGCATAGGTAGAACCATAATTCTTAGAAACAGGTTAACTCTACATATCGTCTAGTATCCAGTTGACCTTCATGCTTGCCAGACCAAGAGTCCCTTTACGCTCATCAGCTGATCCGTCCGCCATCTCAGTTGCCTTGCTTCCAATTCCAACCCAAAGTAGAGTACTACTTGGCTCAAAATATTTATCAAATGTTATATAGTGAGTTGATGAAGTTCTGTACTCTCGTTTGTCAACTGCAAACAGGCTGCCACCTGGATAATTAATAGCTTGATAACAGTAGTTAACAGATCCCTTGGCTAGACTACTATCCTGTGGGAGATTAAAAAACCATCCTGCAACTTTTGCACTTTTATCTTGTTTTCGTAAGCCAACTACAACCTGTATAGTGGCAGTTTTGCCTGGCTTATAGGGGATGTTAGCGATCCCTTTAGATACCATACTACGCCCTTTAGCATCTCTTATATCGATGTAAATATTTTTTTCATACTGTTTGGAGCTCGTATGACATGCAGCACAAGGAACTGGTCCATGAGTTCGCCCACTGACTTTTGTCCATATCTTATTATCAGGCTTTGGGTAGACTGACGAACCTGGCAACGCATAAGCAGTAGATGTCGATAATAGTAAAATTGTCATATATATAATTAAGTTTCTCATGCTCGCTATTCCTCCTCCCCTGATGGTACAAAAATTACTTTAATTGTGTGACCTGATAGCTCCAATGGACCTTTGTTTTGCTTGCCGATTGAAAGATGCAACTCACCAACCATTGGAAGATTTGTGACTGTTCCATCAAAGTAAAATGTTTGTCCTGCAACTGTGTGATGCTTCACATTCTTACTAATTCCACCGACATCTACATACTTAGTCCAAGGTT
>JBLYYQ010000153.1:0-4891 GCA_048550035.1 Nitrospinota bacterium | reverse complement strand
TATTACTCCCTGCAAAACTATATACATCTCGTGAGCTGTCGGCAGATGAAGTAGACTCTATTCGGTATGGGATGAAAATCGCAAAAGAGCTAGCTCGACTCGATATAGGTCAAACAGTGGTAGTTAAAGATAGATCGGTTATGGCACTAGAGGCGATTGAAGGTAGCGATAAAGCAATATTGAGAGGTGGAAAACTTGGCAATGGTAATGTTATCATATGCAAAGTTGCAAAACCTAGTCAAGATAAGCGATTCGATATTCCAACAATAGGATTAGATACGGTCAATTCTGCTATTAGTGCAGGTGGAGTTGTCATAGCTATTGAAGCGAATACCACAATAGTGCTAGATCAGGCATCGCTTATAAGTAAATGTGATCTACATAATATATCGTTAGTAGCAGTCAATATCGACAATGAAAATGTTGTCTCGATCTAATGCCAACCCAATCTACTTGGGATCGTTATGCATACTATTTTTAATTCTATTTGCAATTAAGGCGAAGATTATTGGCGCTTTTGGACTTACAGACCAAGAGGCTGTTTATTTTAGTGGCGCAACCGGATCCAACTTACTATCTCAGAGCGATTTATCGTTTAGTCTATTAATCATCTACATAGCTGATAAGTTATCATTTACAGATCCATTTTCGCTTAGAATTACTTTTTTAATAGGGTGGCTATTGACCACACTATTTTTATACCGATTAGCAGCTGACCTATTCAATGACAAGACGGTTGCAATTTTTGCCACTCTCTTATTTGCACTTATCCCTATTTACCATCTAAATTCGATACTGGTTAACAATGATCTAGTGGCAGTTTTTGGGGTAGTCTTATTCTGTTATTTATTAAGGCGTGGGACATTACATAGTAACCTTGCATATCTAATTACTACAGGTCTTTTAATAGCTACATTTTTTGCGATAGATAGAGTGATACTAATAATTTTACTTGTAGCTGGCATTGTTTTAATTATTCGCCAAAAGAATCTCAATCGTAAACGAGAACGTATTGAGTCATTGTTAGCATTACTGTTTGGATTTTTATCTGGCATGTTTATTCTAGCAGGAATAGGGATAGTGAGTAGATTTGAGTTTGGTCGTCTGCTGATACCATTAGATTTAATGTTAATGTTTGAAAATATAATAAGGTACCACCTACTATTTATCACTCCAATTTTAGCGATATTATTAATTTACGGGAATATTGTTTCGGTAAAGTTAGCTTTAAGAGGAGACTATCGATATATGTTTATAGTGGTGGTAACAGTTCCATTTTTATTGTTAGGTCTAATTTTTTCGATAGTAGCTCAAGAAGAGGCAGCCAGATTCTTTAATATTGGCTATGCAATCTCTACGATTGGCTTAGCTGCGATATTGTCGACAGCTAAGGAGAAGATGTTACATAAAGGTTATCGCCGGTTCAGATGGATTTTGTCTGTAACGAGCCTGATAGCGATAGTGGCAATTGTAATAATTCATGCTGAGTTATTTGTTAAAATTGGTGAAGATAGGCCATTAATTTTCCAGTCATCTGATGAGCCTGCTGGGTGGGAAGAGATTGGCAAATTAATCAAGACAGAACATGAAATATTGAAATTAAAAGGAGAAGAGGGGTTTATACTTGCAGATAGCTTAAGATTATGTGCTCAACTAAACTATGCAGTTAATGCTCAGATTGATTTAGTATGTGCAAGCAATGATGAGCAAAGTAACAGATTATTTTCATCTTATGAAGCGATGAAGTCTCAAAGTGCGATTATTCTGGTTGATAGTCGTTTTCGATCTAATCTTTTTGCAAGATATAAATTTCAAAAAGATCCAGAAGAACTGGTAATGATTCCGATATATAAAAGTGGCAAAAAGGTTGCCCAAGTTAGAATTTATATAGGAGAAGAGTTTCAGGGGATAAATTAATAACTCTATTTATACTCTTTTTTGTGCTTTTTTTTCCCATTTGGGGCTAGATGTGCAATTCTGATACTATGTTCTTTGATTTTCCGTCTGAGAGTATTCCTGTTCACACCTAATAGGTGAGATGCTAAAGATTGATTGCCGGCAGTCTCTGTTAGAGTGACCTCAATAAGCGATTTTTCAACAATCGAAATGACCATTGAGTGGAGTTTACCTCCATTTCCAGCATCACTTAGAGTTCCAATATGTTGTTTGAGGTCTCTTCTCAATATTTTATCAAACGGTAATGAAACAGGCTCTTTATCACACATTATGGATCAACGACCTAAGTAGAAAAATAAAAATAACGTAATAAATAGTGTAGACTAT
The DNA here is from genome assembly GCA_048550035.1 of Nitrospinota bacterium. Taxonomy (GTDB): domain Bacteria; phylum Nitrospinota_A; class UBA7883; order UBA7883; family JBLYYQ01; genus JBLYYQ01. The sequence goes on along the minus strand of JBLYYQ010000153.1, from coordinate 2,608 downwards.
CAATAGTAAATTACATCCAAAGTTTAGCAGTTAGCTAATCAGTGTCAACTCAAAACTAGAAAAATTGCTAAAATAATATATTTAAAAGTAGTTATATTTTAGTGGCGCAAGGAGTGATTAGATGCTAGCCTCAATAATTGATTTATATATAAGGCAAGATAAAGCGATAAAGGCAGATGGAAGCAGTAAGCGATAGTAAGAAGTTATTGAAGATTGCAAATAGTCTCAGGATAGACATTTTACGGATGATAAGCAAAGCAGGTTCGGGTCATCCTGGAGGTAGCCTATCTGCAATTGATGTTCTGACCGCATTATACTATGCAAAGATGGACCATTCACCATCATACCAAGATGAGCAAAGGCGCGATCGGTTTGTATTATCTAAAGGTCATGGAGCACCTGCCCTGTATGCTATTTTGGCGTCATGTGGTTATTTTGCGAAAGAAGAGTTAAATTCACTTCGCAAGTTAGAAGGAACGCTCTCCGGTCACCCAAGTTCGAGATTAACTCATGGAGTAGAAGTTTCCACCGGCTCATTAGGGCAAGGGTTATCGATTGCAAATGGTATGGCGATCTCTGGCAAATTAGATGGTTGGCCTAATACAGTATATTGTATGCTAGGTGATGGCGAGCTTCAGGAGGGACAAGTTTGGGAAGCATTAATGAGTGCTGCACACTATAAGCTAGATAATATTGTTGCGATTATAGATGCGAATGGCTTACAGATTGATGGATCGGTTGAGAATGTAATGGGTGTTGAGCCGATAGACGACAAGATTGCAAGCTTTGGGTGGGCGGTCAAAAGCATAGATGGACATAATTTTGATATGATTTTAGATGCTTTAGATTGGGCAAGCGAAGTTCAAGATCGTCCTGCTATGATTGTTTCGCGGACTATTAAAGGTAGAGGGGTTTCATTTATGGAAGGGAAGGTCAACTACCATGGTGTAGCACTAGGAGACGAGGAGCTAGCAATGGCAATCGCCGAGTTGGAAAGGTAATATATAACTATATGTCAACTGTCAAATGTGATCCTAATAATATAGAGTCGCTACGGGATGTATATGGCTGCGAGCTACTTAAGCTTGGCGAAACTAATAAAGATGTTGTAGTATTAGATGCAGATTTATCAAGCTCAACCCGTACATCGCTTTTTGCAAAGAAGTTCCCTGACCGATTTTTCAATATGGGAATTGCAGAGGCAGATATGATGAGTACGGCAGCTGGATTAGCAGCATCTGGTAAAATAGCATTTGCTTCAACTTTTGCAATATTTGCAACCGGCAGACCATGGGATCAAATTCGTCAATCAATATGTGTAGATAATCGGAATGTAAAAATCGTTGCAACTCATGGCGGAATAACTGTTGGCGAAGATGGACCGACACATCAAGCGATGGAAGATATCGCTCTAATGAGGATGCTTCCTAATATGAGAGTGCTTGTCCCAGCCGATGCAAAAGAGACTATTGCAATGATCAACTTTGTTGCAACTGAAGCTGGCCCATTCTATATTAGACTATCGCGTGAAAAATTTGTGCAGATCTATGATGATTACGAGCGATTTAACCTTGGAGTTGCAAAAACTATAAGAACAGGGAGTGATATTGCTATAATCTCTACTGGACTAATGGTTTATGAGTCTCTAAAGGCAGCCGATCTATTAGCAAAAGATGGTATCAATGTTACAGTTGTCAATATGTCATCAATTGAACCTTTGGACTCTAAATTACTCTTAGAAATTGCTAATAGCCATCGAGGTATTGTGACAGCCGAGGAAGGAAGTGTAGTTGGTGGATTAGGATCTGCGGTGGCAGAACTGCTTTCAGAGTCAAGGCCGTTGCCAATTATCAGAGTTGGAATGCGAGCCGGTTTTGGCAAGTCTGGAGCACCGGCTGAGCTTCTGAAATTTTTCAAAATGGATGCAACTGCAATTTTTGATGCGGTACGCAAAGTTATTGCATTTAAATAGAAGCAAGCTTATCCTTGTGGAGTATATATATCTTTTATTGAGGCAATACAATGAATAGTCAAGATTCATTTAGTAGTAAAAATCAGTATCGTTTGCATAAATATTTCATAACATTTTTCATAGCACTTGCAATAGGTGTTGCTATTGGATTTAGTTCATCAAGTAGTCAAGCCGATGACCGAGATTATAAATATCTTGAGATATTTACTGAGGCCCTAACTTTAATCAAGAAAAAGTATGTCAAAGAAGTTGAGACGGAGCATCTAATGGATGGTGCCATTGATGGGATGCTACGTTCGTTGGATCCACATTCTAGTTATCTTACCCCTAAGATGTTCACACAGATGCAATCTGATACTAGTGGCAAATTTGGTGGACTCGGAATTGAAATTACTTTAAGTGACGGTTGGCTGACTGTTATAACTCCATTTGAAGGTACTCCTGCGTGGGAGGCCGGTATTGAGACTGGCGACAAAATATTACGAATCGATGATGAGGCGACTTATGATATGGGGTTGATGGATGCTGTCTGGAAGATGCGTGGCAAAAAAGGGACATCTGTTAAAATCACCATCTTCCGTGAAGGATTAAATGAGCCAAAGGAGCTAAATATTGTTCGTGACACTATTACGGTTG
>JBLYYQ010000152.1:0-12857 GCA_048550035.1 Nitrospinota bacterium | reverse complement strand
CGTATTAAACAGCTTAAGGATCTATCTACATTACGCTTTAAGGAAGGCGACTCGCTTCTTTCCTGGCTTAGATTAAGTAGCAAAGATCTTCTACTTTTATTCACGTCGATTGGCAAACTTTACTCACTTAAGGTTTCCGATATTTTGCAGACGACAGGGTTTGGTGATCCAGTTCAAAATCTATTCAAGTTTGAAGATGGTGAACGATTAATTAGTACAAAAGGTATAGTAACTAATGGTGCGAAGCCAAAAGATAATAGGAGTGATTTAAAAACTACAAGTAGTAACAGGATCGACAATGTTGTACATGGTGATTTACTAGCTCCTACCGATCTTCTTTTAGTGATCTTGGAAAGTGGGTTAGGGTTTAGATTTAAAAGTGAATTAGTAGCCTCTATGACTACCCGAAATGGAAAAAAAGTAGCAAATTTAAAAGAGAGTGATGCTGTTTTATCGATAAATAAAGTAAGTAAGAGCTACCTCTTTATTTTGACGAAGAGAGGTTACATTCTATTTTATAAAATTGATGAAATACCGATTTTGGCAGGTGCTGGCAAGGGGGTTAAGTTGATTACTCTAAAGGAGGACGATGCTATTTTAGCAGCCCGTATAGTGAATATAGATGATAAGCTTTTAATCTTAGTTAAAGGAGGAAAAGATATTAAAATTGATCTTAGAAAAGTAGATATTTCGTCGCGAGCTAAGGTTGGGAAAAAGTTTGTAACTGGCAAGAAGATTGCCATTGGGATGACACTTATTAGGTAGGATATGGGAGCTAAATATTCAGCAAAAGATATTGAGGTATTAGAAGGATTGGATCCAGTCCGTGTTCGACCTGGAATGTATATAGGGAGCACAGATAGTGCAGGGTTGCATCATTTGGTATGGGAAGCGTTAGATAACTCGGTAGATGAAGCGATCAACGGACATTGTAATAATATAATAGTTACTATCACTAAAGATAACTATATCAGTATTGAGGATAATGGACGAGGAATCCCAATTGATAAACATCCAAAGTTTAAGAAACCGGCATTAGAGTTGATTATGACTACATTGCATTCAGGTGCAAAGTTTTCGACTAAGACTTATTACTCGTCAGGTGGTCTTCATGGAGTTGGTGTCTCTGTTGTAAATGCATTATCAAAAGATACTATAGTAGAAGTTTTCAGAGATAAAAAAGTTTATCAGCAGCAGTTTTCTAGAGGTGAGGCAATAACTCCATTAAGAACTAAGGGTAAGAGCAATAAGCAAGGCTCTAAGATAACTTTTCTACCAGACGATCAGATTTTTTCGACTACTGCCTTTAATCGTAACTTAATCAAGGAGCGAGTAAGAACAAAAGCCTTTTTAAATAGTGGTCTTACAATTGAGTTTGTTGATGAAGTTAATAATGAGCATGAGAGCTATTGCTATCCTAACGGGATTAAAGATTATCTAAATAAATTATTAGTTGATAAAGAGTTGGTGTTGAGTAATTCATTTTACTTTAAGTTCAAAGGTGCGATGCAAGTTGAGTTAGCACTTAACTGGACACGATCGACAGAATCTAAGATTTATTCATATGCAAACTCGGTCTACACAGGAGATGGAGGGACTCATGAAAATGGTCTCAAGGTAGCATTGACGAAAGTCTTGCGCGATAGATTGCAGCGTCGAAATGGTAAGGCAACTAAATCACCATCAATCACGATGGAAGATGTAAAGGAAGGGTTAGTTGCAACCTTATCGATATTTTTGCCTAATCCTCAATTTCAAGGTCAAACTAAAGAGAAGTTAAATAATAGAGATGCACAGATTGCTGTTGAGTCTGCGGTAAAACAACATTTTGAACAGTTTTTACTAGAATACCCAGCATCATCAGAATTAATTGTTCAGCGCGTATTACTTTCGGCACAAGCAAGGCTAGCGAGTAGGCAAGCAAAAGACTCATTAATGCGAAAGAGTATGGTAAGTAATCGACTAACCTTACCTGGCAAGCTTGCAGATTGTGCTAGTACCAACCTTGAAGATAGTGAACTTTTCATTGTGGAGGGCGATTCGGCAGGTGGCTCGACAAAGCAGGCTCGTGATCGTAAATCGCAGGCGATATTGCCAATTCGTGGCAAAATATTAAATGTAGAACATGCCAATAGTGAAAAGATAACTAATAATAGTGAAATCAAAGCATTAGAAATATCGATTGGGACAGGAGTCAAAGAGAATTTTGATATATCCAAACTTCGCTATGGGAAAATCATCATTATGACTGATGCCGATGTTGATGGTGCCCATATTAGTGTGTTATTGCTGACCTATTTTTTTCGCTTTATGCCAGAGCTAATAGTTCAAGGACGTCTCTACATTGCACAGCCACCACTTTATAGGATTGAGATTGGTAAAAAGGTTGAGTATGCGTATGATGACTCTACTCTTGAACGGATTCTATCAAAGCACTCTTCAAAGCAGAAGGTTGAGATATCACGCTACAAAGGGTTAGGAGAGATGCCAACTAATCTGCTACGAGAGACCACAATGGATAAATCCAAACGAAGATTGATTCAGGTTAGAATCAATAAGATGGAATCGACAGACAAGCTTTTTAAAAAGCTTATGGGGAAAGAGGCAGTGGAGCGTTATAATTTTATAATCAATAACTCATCAAGTTTTATTAAATCTGGCTCCATAGAGTTAGATATATAGCAATTTGTTAGATAGCAATCTAATTTTCACTTGACAACGCAAAAAAGTAGGTCAGAATTGTCTCAACCGTATCGGGAAAGGTTGTGAAATTCAACCACGGGCCCGCCGCCGTAATCAAAGACGAGTTGTTGCATTATGCCATTGGATATTGATATCTGAGAAGGCGCAACGATAAGAATGACTTGAGAGTCGGAATATCTGAAACGGTTAATCTGTTTTCAAGTTTCATCGTGGAATATGAAATCTTATGCTCTGAGGCGATTTTCTAACGGGCACAATCCCTCTTCTACTAACTTTTTTTTAAAGGAGGGAAAGATGAAAATATCTTTACTTAAAACAGCTCGTCAATTGGCATTAGGATTAATCCTAGCCACCAACCTAATTCTATTTGTTGCATGTGGCAGCTCTTCTGATAGTAGTAACTCTTCTGATGGTAGTAATCATAAGCGACTCTTTGACCCCGCTCTCCAGCAACTCTTTGAACACGATCTCATTGTTGTCACTACTGACTATACAGGATACGGATCTGCTTCAATCTTTAATTCTACCAGTTCAGAGATCAGTAATGATTTAATCAAGCTTCACTCAGATACTGTTGGGCGTGTAATTGATGATCGTCTATTTTTCATCGAAAGGTCTGGAGCCGATTCTCTGATTGAGGCTGAGTTTAATGTAGCATTGAATGAAGTTAATATATTGAATCAGTTTTCAACTTCACCCGGTTCTAACCCTCACGATATGCTGCTTATATCACCAAGTCGTGCATTCATAGGGCTTTACGAGAAGAGTGGACTTCCATTATTTGATATCTCCGAAAGCTTTCCAGAAGAAGCTCCAATAAAAGGAGAGATTGATTTATCTACTTATGCGGATGATGATGGGATACCGGAGATCGATCTATTCTTTGAAGATGATGATAACATATATTTTACGATAAGTAATATGGATCGAGACAATGATTGGCAGCCAAGTGAAAAAGGGTCAAAGATAATAGCGATTCAGAAAGATCAATTGAGTAACGATGATCTATCTGATGTAACGCTAAGCGAGATTGACCTTCCACTAAATAATCCTTCTGATATTTTCCGTATTGATGAGGAGAGAGTGCTTATTGCATTGACTGGATCATATTCTGATTATGACGATGGTGGAATAGTGGAGTTTAATTTATCTGATCATACCACAAAGATAGTTGCGACAGGAACAGATTTAGGTGGCAATATCTCAAATATAGCGATGATTGACGAAGATGAGGGATTTGTGATTGTAAGTAAGTATCTGGATTCACAATATATAACCGAACTAAAATATATCAAGTTAAATGATGATGCAGATCTAGAGATAAGCTTACTCCCATCAGATGCATCTGCTTCTTTCAATGATATAGTGGTTATAGGCTCAAAGCTTATTGTAGCCGATAGAGATTACGAGAAACCGGGGATACGATTATTTGATACAACAACGAGGGAGGAGCTTCCTGATAGTCCAATCAGTACAGGTAAAGTGCCACCTTTTGAATTGATCCTTGTCAACTAACGAAGATAGCGATATAATCCCTAAAATATAATTGTATAGTTATTTATAAGAAGGGACCTCTAAGAGATGGTGAATTTAAAAAGTCTAAGTTTGGATATAAGTTATTATCGTGATTGGGTAGCTAAACGGGAAAATATACGCAAAGCAGAGTCAAAACGTCCATTTTTTGTCACAATTTCAAGAGAATATGGTTGTGAAGGTCGGCAGATAGCAGAATCATTTATAGCGAAACGGAAGGCTGACTATGGTGAGGAATGGACTATATTTACACGAAAGATTTTAGACGAAATGATTAGTGATGATGAATTGACTATGAAAATTGTTAGCAAGGTCACAAAAGAGCCACTATCGTATAAAGATTGGTTTATTGATTCATTGGTGCCAGATTATTTAAAATCGCCATCTAGTAAAATTTTTGAGAAGATGCAGCATCTCATAATCAGTCTAGCAGAAAAAGGTAATGTCCTTTTTCTTGGTGCTGGGAGTCAGATTATTACTCATAATTTGTCTCCTAGGCAGTTTAATGCTCTACATATTAGAGTTATTGCAGGTTTAAGGTGGCGGATTAAACGGATTGCAAAAGTTGAAAATATATCACTTGACGCGGCTGAAAAGATTATTCTTGAGCGTCAAGGATTACGAGAGAGGTTTCTAGGTAATTTTACTGTCTTTGACCCTACATCGCCGACATTATACAATATGATATTCAATAATAGCCGTGCCGATGCAGATCTCATAGTCAACACTCTTTATAACTATGTTCAACTTAGCGAGGCTAGAGAGAATATTCCGCCGATTAGTTGATTACACTTTAAATGGCGGATCTAGATGAGTTTATGATCGGTATATCATTTTACCTGCTTAGCATCAAAGTCTCTTTTAGCAACTAGCTTGATCTTATAATTACTGGTTGCTTTCAAAAATTGAGTGGACGATTTTGGAGGCATCATCTTGAATCAGTTCAAGGTGAGCATGCCCTATAAAACTTTCTGCATAAATTTTATAGCTCTCTTCAGTTCCAGATGGGCGAGCAGCAAACCAGCCATTTTTAGTTATAACTTTGATGCCACCAATAGGTTGATTATTGGAGGGAGTACTAGTCAGTTTTTCAAGTACCAAATCATTAGCTACTGACTCGATATTAATATCGTCAACTGAGATATTTTTGAGGAGTTTTTTCTCTTTAGAGGTAGCGCTCTTGTCAATTCTTGCATAATAGAATTTCCCAAATTGATCTTCTAATTTTTCATAAATCATCCCAGGATTTTGTTCTAACTTAGCACTCATTTCAGCAGCAAGTAGATTTAAGATGATTCCATCCTTATCTGTACTCCAACTAGTTTGGTCTTTGCGCAAAAATGATGCTCCAGAGGACTCTTCAGCTCCAATTCCGATTGATCCAGTAAAAAGTTTGTCAACAAACCATTTAAAGCCTACAGGTGTTTCATATAGTGATAACCCAAGTGACTTTACAACCTTATCAATCATAGAGCTAGAGACAACAGTTTTACCGACTGTTTGAGCGTTAGTCCAATTTTTTCTGCTTTGAAAAAGATACCATATAGCAGTCGAGAGGTAATGGTTCGGGTTAAGAAGACCATGCGTTGGAGTAACAATGCCATGACGGTCAAAGTCCGGATCGTTCCCAAATGCAAGATCAAACTTATCTTTCATCTGAATCAAATTCGCCATCGCCTTACTAGATGAACAGTCCATTCTGATTTTCCCATCAGTATCAAGCGGCATAAATGAAAATGTTGGATCAATCCTCCGATTGACAATAGTCAAGTCGATCTTATACTGTTCAATTATCCGCTCATAAAATGAGATACCAGAGCCTCCTAACGGATCTACCCCCAGTTTGATTTTCGAGTTTCGAATAATATCCATATCGATTATGGAGTCTAGATTATCAACATAGTTACCTACAAAGTCGTAAGCTAGCATATAAGAAGATGATATAGCCTTACTAAATGGTATTCGCTTTACACCTCTTAAATTATTTTCAAGGTATCGATTGGCATGCTCTTCAATATAGCCTGTAATTGATTCATTTGCAGGGCCGCCATTTGTATAGTTATACTTAAGCCCACCATCTTCTGGTGGATTATGTGATGGAGTTATAACTATTCCATCTGCTAAATTATCTTTATTGTTCTTATTATGTTCTAAAATGGCATACGATATAGCTGGGGTCGGTGTGTAACCGCCATCTGCTTGATAGCAAATTGAAATTTTGTTAGCAGTTAATGTTTCAACTGCTGTTATAAACGCTGGTTTTGATAGAGCGTGGGTATCGATCCCGATAAATAGAGGACCGGCAAGCTGATTTTTGGCACGATAATCAGCAATAGCCTGACAGATCGCAACAATATGTGATTCGTTAAAGGTATATGAAAACGAGCTTCCTCTATGACCAGAAGTACCAAAGGTAACAGGATTAAACTTATCCTTGTTAAGATAATAGGAGGAAACCAACTCGGGAATGTTTACTGCTAGATCTTTTTTGGAGCTATCAGAGTCTATATTTAACCCCATAGTTACACCATATAATTATCATAGATATGACCACCATTGAACTTTATATGAGTAATGAAGTTAATGCAATAGAATCTTTGACTTCTTCTTCAGCTTTACCTGATAGCGGCTCAATCGATCGATAATTTTATTGAGCTTTGTAATCTGCAGATCAATCTGACTTATATGTTTATCACATGCAGTTAGAATAGCCTCATCTGAATCTGAATATTGATCTCCTTGACCTGTAACTAGCCAATTTAGTGAACAGTTAGTAAATTGTTGAATTTTTAATAAATTATCATATTTCGGAATATTACCTTTTTGCCAATAATATTGGAATAGACCCTTCTTAATACCAACCTTTTCACACCAAGCGTATGGCTTTTCATCGCCCATAAGTAATATAAGACGCTGCTTAAATGACAATTTCTTTGATTTGGACATGCCTGCTCCTTTAATCTCTCCCCTATTACACAACTAACATTACATAATAGTAAATTAGACCCTTGTACTGAAAAGTCAAATTAAAGGGGGGTGAGATGAATAGCATTAAACGATATTGATCTTAAAGAATCAGGCTTAACTATTGAATTATTTGATTTTTAGTCTCTTACTTTTACTGTCAGATTGCTGTTTATCTGATTGTAAGACATTCGGAAGTTCATCATTTGGGACTAAGAGTTTGATCATTCGTCCTTTTGATAGTTTTTCTGTGACACTATCGCCATTAATAGCAGCAATTTCGATACTCAATTGCTCATCGCCTAGCATTCTTTTTGTTACCGATTTATAGGTTAAATTTTCATCTTCAATAGTGATAATCCTGATTTTATGTGGCGCTATCCCATTTCTAACGGCAGCTTCGCCATACGGAATACCATCAATATTTTTAAAAAAATTTGCCTGAAATAGTTCGGTTTTTTTCCTACCATTAAGTATAATTGCGGTCTGTTCTGCATCAATAATACGCTTAACAGTTTCAGGATGAGTTGCTAAGAATCCATGAAATCCTGTGATTTTGACCTGCTCGATCGTTTTAAGAGTCGATAAGAAGTCAGACATTCCGATAGGATTGTATCCAGCTTCGAAAGCGAATAGCATTCCATTTTGGTCAGAATCAGACTCGTATTCTTGACCATGACCTGACTGAATTTGCGATGCGATCGAACTGTTAGCAATGATCCAGCCACCAGCTTCATCCCGTATTTCAGGACTTGCGGCTAATCCGCCAATTGTAAGGAGGAGCGAGGCAACAGATTTTTTAACGTTCTTTACTGCATGGTGATAAACTATATGACTTATTTCATGTCCTATGATGTTGGCAAGCTCTGCTTCATTATTCAATGTAGCTAGTAGCCCACGTGTGACATAGACATAGCCACCAGGAAGTGCAAATGCATTGACAACTGGAGAATCCAAAATCTTAAAGTTATAATCAAATTGTGGATCATCAACCGATTTTAAAACTCTGTTCGCGACTCGATTAAGGTAAAGAGCGAGTTTCTTGTTGTCGTAGAGCTTGTATGCACTGACAACTATTTTATCGTTCTTTTTCCCAATTTCACTCTCATCAAAGATAGTAGCTGAGAGGGTGGTCTCGCTTAAAAGAAGAATGACAGTTATTAAAAGAATAGTATACTTATACATAATTAAATTTTAGAATTTTGAGGCTATTCTATCGTAATATCGTTGAAATTACAAATTACAATAAAAATAAGATATGGAACAAAAAACGGATAACAAGAGTCTAAAGCTTGCTCTCATACAGTTTGCAATTGGTAACTCGTATGAAAAGAACATTGAACATGCCATCTTAAAAGTTGAGGAGGCTGCCGAGAATGGAGCCGAGCTTATAGCCTTGCCTGAGCTCTTTGCAAGCCAATATTTTTGCAAATCACACAGCAGTGCTAATTTTGCACTGGCAGAAACAGTTTCTGGTCCTACTTTCCAACGCTTTAGCAAACTTGCTAAAGATAAATCTCTCACTATTTTGCTGCCGATATTTGAGAAGCGAGCTACCGGTATTTACCATAATAGTGCCATCATCGTTGGTGATGATGGTGAGATAAAGTTACTATATCGTAAGAGCCATATCCCTGACGATCCTTGTTATCATGAGAAGTTTTACTTCACAGAAGGTGAGATTGACTATCCTGTTATAAAAGTTAAAGGTGTGGAAGTTGGAGTATTGATCTGCTGGGATCAATGGTTTCCTGAATCATTTCGTCTCCTAACATTGAAAGGGGCAAAGCTTATTTTGATCCCGACTGCCATTGGCTGGGTTGATGGTGATGATGAGCATCGTCAACGGCAATTAGAAGGATGGCAAATAGTTCAACGAGGTCATGCAGTAGCAAATGGAATTTTTATAGCGGCAATTAATAGAGTAGGGCATGAATATGATGAGGTTGCTAAGCGTGGAATAAAGTTTTGGGGTTCAAGTTTTGTAACAGGCCCATTTGGAGAGCTAATCAAGGTAGGATCAGAATCCAAAAGTGAAACGCTCATTGTTGATATAGATAGTGAGAGCGTAGAATCAACTAGAATCAATTGGCCCTTCCTGCGCGATCGCCGTCTTGAGTTGATTGAACCACTTAAACATAGATATCTTGATGAGACTAAATAAGAGTACTCTTGATGATTCTAGGTATCGCTTTGTAGCTGAGTGGGAATTACATAGCGCAACCTGGATTGGGTGGCCGAGCAATCGTTCAGATTGGCCAGGCAAATTTTCGATTGTCAAATGGGCATTTGCAGAATTGATTTTGAAAATCGCTCATTATGAACGGCTCAATATTTTAGTCAATGACGAGAGCGCAAAAAACGATGCGATGCAGTTTCTACTGAAACTCAATGTAAATTTTGAGAATATAAACTTTGTTATACAGATGTTAGATAGAAACTGGATGAGAGATATAGGTCCTATTTTCTTGTTAGATAGTAACCAAGAGAAAGTGCTGATAGACTTTCACTTTAATGGATGGGGCAAGTATGACAACTACCAAAGAGATAGAAAATTACCTTACGCAATTACAAAACTAATCGATGTTCAGTATCATAACGCTCAGATTGATGGGATTGAGATTACTTTAGAAGGTGGTGCAATTGATACTAATGGCAGGGGGACTCTAATTACGACAGAGCAGACTCTCCTAGATCAGAGCAAGCAGGTAAGAAACAGGAAGTTTGATAAAGAAGATTACAGAAAAGTTTTCCAAAAATATGGGAACATTGATCAGATTATATGGCTAAAGAATGGAATCGAGGGTGATGATACTAATGGTCATGTTGATGATGTAGCAAGGTTTGTAGCAGCCGATAAAGTAGTTTATGCTAACGAAGATAATAGTCGTGATATCAACTATGCGGCCTTGAATGTCAATCGTGAAATTTTAGAGTCTGCTACGCTAGCTGATGGGAGTAAGATAGATCTAATACCTCTGCCGATGCCAGCGCCTCTTTATTATGATGGATATAGACTCCCAGCATCATATACAAACTTTTATATATTAAACGGTCTAATAGTTGTTCCAACGTTCAATGACCCAAAAGATAAGATAGCGGCAGGCATATTGCAGGAGCTCTTTAACGATAGAGTAGTAGTAGGAATCCATGCGGTTGATCTAATTCTGGGTTTAGGCTCAATTCATTGTTTAACTCAACAAGAGCCGTAATAAGAAAAGATTGAAGTTAGACGATTTTTTAGTTTAGGAAAAATGAGTTGTCAAAGCAGAGATAAGTAGTATTCTGATTGAGTGACAATTATTTTATATTGCAATAAGTTGATTCAGGTTTAGAATGAAATTTCCTTCCTACAGGGCAAGAAGAGGACGCAGGTCAGCAGGGATACGAAGACTTTTGTGTGAGAGTCGGCTGTCGGTTGACAATTTGATATACCCACTATTTATTAGCTACGGCCAAGGGGTAAAAGATGAAATCAGCTCAATGCCAAACAACTACCGAATTTCTGTCGATCAGATTAAGAATGAGGTCAAAGAGTTAAAATCACTCAATATTCCGGCGGTGATACTATTTGGCATCCCTGATCCAGCCAAGAAAGATAGTTCAGGCAAGGAGGCATATAATAAAGATGGAGTTGTTCAGCAAGCGATCCGCGAGTTTAAATCTATTGCCCCAGAGCTAGTGGTAATAGCTGATGTCTGCATTGATGAATATACAGATCATGGGCATTGCGGATTAGTAAAAGATGGGAAGATATTAAATGACGAGACATTGGAGTTATTAAGTAAGATGGCATTAACATTTGGTGAGGCGGGAGTAGACATTGTTGCGCCATCAGATATGATGGATGGGCGTATAGGAGCGATCCGTAACTCGCTTGATAGTCAAAGGTTTGAAGAAGTAGGAATTATCTCATATTCAGCAAAGTATGCATCGTCATTTTACGGACCGTTCAGAGAAGCGTGCAATTCATCTCCTTCGTTTGGAGATCGAAGATCATATCAGATGGATCCAGCGAACAAGGAAGAGGCACTAAGAGAGGTCGCATTAGATATTGATGAAAATGCTGATATCATTATGATCAAGCCAGCGCTCGCATATTTAGATATTATCAGTGCTGTCAAAGAGCGATTTTCAATGCCGGTTGCGGCTTATAGCGTATCAGGCGAATTTGCAATGATTGAAGCTGCCGCAGCAAAAGGTTGGATAGATAAGGAGCAAGCTATGTTAGAGACCCTTGTTTCGATCAAGAGAAGTGGCGCAGATATGATTTTGACCTACCATGCTAAGGATGCAGCTAGACTGCTCAATAACTAATCTTAAGAGGTCAAAGTGATTAACGATCGGTCAATTCTATTACATACATGTTGTGCACCATGTTCGCCATATGTGGTTCAAGAGCTATCAAAGAACTATAGGTTAAGCCTCTATTATTACAATCCAAACATCCATCCTATTGAGGAGTACGAGAAACGTTTTGAAGAGCTATCGAGATGGAGTCAGAATCTAGGAGTCAAATTATATAAGGGCGAATATGATATTGAAAGCTGGTTTAAGATAGCAGATGGGCTTGAAGATGAACCAGAGAAGGGGAAGCGATGTATAAACTGTTTTGAGCTACGTCTTAAAGAGACCGCAAGGAAGGGATCAGAGTTATCGTTTGATTATTACGGTACAGTGATGACAGTTTCACCACATAAAGATGCGGTAGTGATAAATGAGATTGGAAATCGTTATTCTAGTTTAAATGGCTCCAAATTCTTAGAAGCGAACTGGAAGAAGAAGGATGGTTTTAAAATCACAACAGAGTTGAGTGATAAGTTGAATTTTTATAGACAAAAATATTGCGGATGTGTTTATAGTAAGAACAAAGTGGTGGGAAGAGCAGGTAGGCTATCCGATGGATGAGAAAGAGATTGAAGATAAGATAAAGCCTCTGATAGATGAGGCTGGTTTTATCTTGTACGATATAGAGATACTCCTATCAGCTACAAAGGTGATTCGAATCTTCATAGATAAAGCAGCAGGTGTTACAGTAGACGATTGTGCGATGATTTCAAATCTTCTCACCCCTATTCTTGAGTCAGAAGAATCAGATCTGACAAATTTTGTGTTGGAAGTATCTTCTCCTGGACTGACCTCAAAATTGAAGAAGCCAAAACATTTTATATACCGTGTTGGCTCTGAGATAAGTATAGTGTTGAAACATAGCGAGCAATCAAAGTTTAAAGGTAAGGTTTTAGCAAAGATTTTAGATGCGGATGAGGAATCTGTTGAGATAGAGCTTTTGGAAGATGGGAGTAGCCATAAGCTAAACTATTCTGATATATCGAGAGCAAGGTTAGAGCTAGAGATGGGTAATTTATGAGTGGGAACATTTTAGAGTCTATCCGGAGTTTCGTTGAAGATCGGAAAGTAGATGAATCTGAGCTAATAGGAATGATAGGAGAAGCAGTTAATAAGGTCGCCTCTGATTGGCTAGGGAAGTCAAATCTTGAGACGATTTTCATTCCAGAGCGAAACGAATTTAAAATCTATGAGTTGCTTGAGGTGAGCAGCGAAGATGGTGAGAATACGATAAGCTTAGCAGATGCAAAGGAGCTAGATAGCGACTATGAGTTAGGTAATTTAGCAAAGCGTTCAATCCAGCTTGAAGG
>JBLYYQ010000151.1:0-3459 GCA_048550035.1 Nitrospinota bacterium | reverse complement strand
GAGTTTAGTTTAGGTGAGCTATATGGTGAATATTTTGGATATGGTGATTTAATACATCGGCATACCCCTGAAATTGAACAGGAACTATCACTCCTTGCAGGTGAAGATATAAAAGTTACTTTTGTTCCTCATCTACTTCCTATAAAGCGAGGTCTTTATCTTACAATCTATGCAGAGATTAAGAAGAGTCTTCCATTAGAATCGGTATACGAAATGTATCGTGGGTATTATAGAGAGTTTGAAGCAGTTAATATCCGAAAAGGTTTTGTTAAGCTAAGTTCTACTGTTATGACACCTAATATTTTTATCGGACTTATGATAGATGATAGAACAAAACGATTGGTCATCACAACATCTATTGACAATCTCCTTAAAGGTGCCGCATCACAAGCTGTAGAATGTTTTGATATTCTATACAAAAGGTCATGAGTAAACGACTACCCTCTTACTTATCCTAGCGGATTTATCGGTAACGGTTGTAATCTGGCATAAAAAAGGATAAGTCACTTTTTGACTTATCGGTTGTGGTATCAGAAAAAGAGGCTAAAGTGAAAATGTCTATGCCTGATGGAAAGATATTTTGATAGGTGCAATAGGTACATCCTAATATGGCAACTATGCTTGCATTCATCACGACAGATGCGAACATTATAAAAGATGTAGCAGATAAATTAATCAAAACTGTTTATCAAGAGTCGTTTGATCAGGTATCTATAGATGGGGATACCTCAACTAGCGATATGTTTATACTACTTGCAAACCAGATGGGTAGGCAACACTCTTATAAAGAGTACAAGCTCTTCAAGTTTCAGAAAGCTTCAGGGTGCTATGATTGAAGTTGCAAAAAAGCTAGCTCTAAAGATAGTTGAAGATACTGAAGGTGCAAAGAAACAGATTAAAGTTAAAGTAGTTGGAGCAAAGAGCAAGTCTGATGTAAAAAAGATTGCAAGATCTGTTGCAACATCTCCTTTGGTTAAGTGTGCATTTTTTGGTGAAGATGCAAACTGGGGAAGGATTATTATGGCGGCAGGCAATAGCAAAGCTACTATAGACCCAACTAAACTTTCACTAAAGATAGGAAATATTACGATATTGCAAAAAGGTCTTCTTATTACTAAAGATTTTGACAAAAAACTTGGCAGTATGTTGAAAAAACCAAAGCAGGCTATTACATGAGACCTTAAGATCGGGAACGGAGAGGCTACACTTTACACCTCTGATCTCTCTTATGATTATCTTAAAATTAACGCAGTTTACCGTACATAAATTTAGTTAATCTTCTAATCAGCTAAAAGGCATTTATTATCTCTGTCAGCTTTAATTGAGTAAGTATATGTTTGATGTATTAAAACGAGCAAAAAATTATCCTAGTAAGTGGATCTGCTTTGTTATCGGGGAAGAGTTCTACGCTATATCTGTTGATCAGACGCTAGGTTTTATATTTCGGCAGGTTAATAAAAGGATATTCACTATATCAAGCAAGATTAACCAAAAGGAGCCTTTATAGCGGTAATTTATCCTTTTGTGTAAATAAATAGTTGACATAGGGGATGCTGTGTGATAGGACTGCTATATAGCAGAGCGAGGTCTTTCTATACTAGGTTTGTCTGTTTTGCGTAACTCTGAACCTAAAAGAGCATATACCGACTGTTTGCTTTGCAAACTAGACATTGATGTCATACCAATGGTGGGAGGGTGAATTATGCGTCGAAACAGTTCTCAAATTTTGTCTCAGGTGTTCTTAGCAATAGTTTTTTCTTTAGTTGTAGTAAGCTGTGTAGTAGATAGTGGTATTGATGGCAGTAATGAAAGGGATGACTCCATTCTGGAAGATACCGGCCGCACTTTGACTGAATATGTGCTTGTCTGGAACGATGAATTCAACGGAGAATCTCTTGATACAAGCAACTGGAATATTGAAACAGGTTATGGTCCAAACAGTGATGGTTGGGGTAATGACGAAAGCCAACTTTACACAAATTCTGAGAGTAACTTGAAAATCATTGAAGACCCGAAAAACGAAGAAAATAGCTTTTTATCGATTACGGCACGTTGTGATTCTGGCTTTTGTGGTCTGCGTGATGGCTCAATAACTTCTGCAAAAGTCAATACCAAGGATAAGTTTGAGTTTAAATATGGCAAAATTGAAGCTCGAATAAAGACGCCGAACGGTAAATCTACTTGGCCAGCTTTTTGGATGCTGGGGGCAGATTTTCCTGATACTAAGTGGCCTAAGTCTGGTGAGATCGACATTATGGAGCTCCATCAATTTTACTCAAACAACAAAACAACTCACTTTACTCTTCACTGGGACAATGCCAATTCTGATTCAGAACATGTAGAACATGTGTATGACTCACGATATAAAGAGTTTGATAAGCCAATAACAGGTGAGTTTCACATATTTGAAGCTGAGTGGGATGAGAATCAGATTACAGGAAAAATAGATGGCATCACATACTATACAAAGATCATTGATCATGAAACGATGGATGAACTAACAAAAGATTTCTTTCTGATTCTAAATATCGCAATAGATGGTACGCTTGGCGGACCACCTGATGCTATTAAAACTGAACCACAAGAGATGTTAGTTGACTGGGTTAGGGTTTATCAAAAGCCTAAACCTCAAACAGTCAGCTTGATTTCTGATGACGAAGATATCGGTTCAGATACACTCAAGTATGTCCGTATTGTCAATAGTGTTGAGTATGGTGGTAACAGCGTGGTAACTGATATTACGAGCAGAGCGATAACTCCTATTGACGGTAGCAATGTAATGGAGCTTAATTATCAAAATGCCAACGCATACTTTTCTGGTGCCGCCTTTGAGTATAATTCAGCAGATATATCTAGCTACAATACTCTAACTTTTGGCATTAACACAAGCAAATTTGCAAATTTCGATGACTTGAGTGTTGAGTTTGTTGATAGTAGAAACAAAGGGGATGCCATTGGGAAAAAATCTGTTCAGCTGAGCAACTATAGTGGTAATAGCAGATCATACGGTTGGAAAATCTATAAGATTCCACTAGCCGATTTTGTCGGTGTCAATTTAGATGCTATTACCCTTTTTGGATTCTGGAACCCAATGGATGCTAGTAATAAGTTGATTTCAGGATTACTCTATATAGATGATATTACTCTAACTACCGATTCTTCTACAGGTGGCGGTGGTAGAGTAGCTGCATCTCCTACAGTAGCAGCTACTAGCCCTACATTGGCATCAACAGATGTTATCTCTGTGTTCAGTGATGGATATACTTCTGTTGCTGGTGTAAATTATAATCCTACTTGGGGTCAAGCTACGGTGACAACTGTCGAATCTATAGAAGATAACGAGGTCTTAAAGTTAGCAGGGCTCGATTATCAAGGGATAGACTGGATAGTTGATGGTGCCCGGGATTCAGCGTGGGCTTGTCGCCACAGGCAGAGAATCCGAACGCAATTGCGAGAACG
>JBLYYQ010000150.1:0-3267 GCA_048550035.1 Nitrospinota bacterium | reverse complement strand
TCTTACGATTGGCGAAGACGAAG
Organism: Nitrospinota bacterium; assembly: GCA_048550035.1. GTDB lineage: Bacteria > Nitrospinota_A > UBA7883 > UBA7883 > JBLYYQ01 > JBLYYQ01. The sequence continues at coordinate 3,244 of JBLYYQ010000150.1, read as the reverse complement.
AGTTACCTGCAGGTTCAATACTGAACGCAGAACAGCTTTCAAAGCTCAAGGGAAAAGAGCTGTTGAATATTAAAGTGACAGATAAGTCAGTTGAAGCTAAGGCAAAAAAGATTCTTGATTTAATCCAGAATCTAATAAGTCAGACTAAGATACGCTATGAAGATAGGATCAATAAATTTGCAAGAGGTGATGAGCTAGCGCCAGGTATAATTAAGACGGTAAAAGTCTATGTAGCGATTAAGCGTAAGCTGCAAGTAGGCGATAAGATGTCTGGTCGTCATGGTAATAAGGGAGTGGTGTCGATAATAGTTCCAGAAGAAGATATGCCATATACCGAATCTGGTGAGCCAATTGAGATAGTTTTAAACCCACTAGGAGTTCCATCGAGGATGAATGTAGGGCAGATAATGGAGACGAACTTTGGTTTAGCGGCAAAGAAGCTAAATCGCTACATCCAGACGTCAGTATTTGATGGTGCACATGAATCTGATATTCAATCGATGCTAACAGAAGGTGGCTATCCATCCAATGGGAAGATAGAGCTATTTGATGGTAAGACAGGAGAGAAGTTTGATCAGCAAGTAACGGTAGGTTACATATATATGTTAAAGCTCCATCACTTAGCCGATGATAAAATTCATGCAAGATCGACAGGTCCATACTCGCTAGTGACACAGCAACCCCTAGGAGGTAAGGCTCAATTTGGAGGTCAGCGATTAGGAGAGATGGAGGTTTGGGCGTTAGAAGGATATGGAGCGGCATATACATTACAAGAGATGTTAACAGTAAAATCTGATGATGTAGAAGGTCGTAAGAGGATGTATGAGTCGATAGTCAAAGGGAATCATACTTTGTCACCTGGCATGCCAGAATCATTTAATGTTTTAGTGAAAGAGTTGCAAGCACTAGCATTGGATGTAGAGCTTATACAAGATTAATAGTGATAGTTAAAATAAACATTTTCATAAGGTGGTAATATAGTGGATACTTTTAAAGCGTCGTTTGGTGAGAAGCCCAAGGATCCGATTTCATTTAATTCGATACGGATAAAGTTAGCATCACCAGAGAAAATTAGATCATGGTCATTTGGAGAGGTGAAAAAACCAGAGACGATAAACTATCGAACATTCAAACCTGAACGTGATGGACTGTTTTGTGCCAAAATTTTCGGTCCAGTAAAGGACTGGGAGTGTAACTGCGGCAAGTACAAACGGATGAAGCATAAAGGGATTGTCTGCGAGAAGTGTGGTGTCGAGGTAATATTATCAAAGGTTCGTCGCGAACGAATGGGTCATATAGAACTGGCAAGTCCTGTAGCGCATATCTGGTTTTTCAAAGGATTACCAAGCAGGATAGGTAACTATCTTGATTTAACATTAAAAGATTTAGAGCGTGTAATCTATTTTGAATCATATATAGTTATCGATCCATACGAAACAGATTTAAAATATAAAGAACTGCTAACTGAAGATCAGTTGCGTCGTGCCCATGAGGAATATGGACTAGATTCATTTAAAGTGGGGATAGGTGCTGAAGCGATTGAAGAATTGATCACTGAGATAGATATAGATGAGCTAGCGTCGGAACTAAAAGAGGCAATAAAAGAGACTTCAAGTCAACAGACGCTTCGTAAGCTATCGAAACGGTTAAAGGTGGTAGAGGCATTTCGTAACTCGCAAAATAAGCCTGAGTGGATGATATTAAAAGTAATTCCGGTAATTCCTCCTGATTTACGACCACTTGTGCCGTTAGATGGAGGTCGCTTTGCAACTTCCGATTTAAACGATCTTTATAGGCGGGTAGTGAACCGTAACAATAGATTAAAACGTATTAAAGAGTTGCGAGCTCCTGATATTATCATCCGTAATGAAAAAAGGATGTTACAAGAGGCAGTAGCTGCCTTATTTGATAATGGTAGGCGAGGCAGGACACTGAAAGGTCCAAATAAGCGTCCGTTGAAGAGCTTATCAGATATGTTAAAAGGTAAGCAAGGGAGATTTCGTCAAAATCTTTTGGGTAAGCGAGTAGACTATTCTGGTCGATCTGTAATAGTAGTGGGTCCTGAATTAAGGCTTCATGAATGCGGTCTCCCAAAGAAGATGGCACTAGAGATGTTTAAGCCATTTATTTTTCAGAAGCTAGAACAGCGTGGCTATTCAGCAACGATTAAAAGTGCGAAGAAGATGGTGGATCAAGAGCGTCCTGAAGTTTGGGAGGCGTTAGAGAGTGTAGTAAAAGACCATCCAGTGTTGCTGAATCGAGCACCAACTTTGCATAGGCTTGGGATGCAGGCATTTATGCCAAAGTTGATAGAAGGAAAGGCAATCCAGCTACATCCATTAGTTTGTGCAGCGTTTAACGCTGACTTTGATGGTGACCAGATGGCGGTTCATGTTCCACTCTCAATTGAGGCGCAGACTGAAGCAAAATTTTTAATGATGGCAAGTAACAACATTTTGTCACCAGCCAACGGCAAACCGATCGTAGTCCCAAGTCAAGATATTATTTTGGGTTGTTATTATCTGACCAAGGAGCGAGGCAATCGATTAGGTGAAGGAAAACTGTTTAGTAATACATCTGAGGTTCGTAGCGCATACGATGCTAACAAGTTAGATCTTAATGCAAGAATACGTGTTAGGATCAATGATAATATCTATGACACCACGACCGGTCGAACACTCTTCTATACAATATTACCAAATGGTATGAGTTTTGATCTTGTGAATAAGATCATGGTTAAGTCGACATTAAAAGATTTAGTACATGATGTTTTTATAACTATGGGTCGAAGTGCATGTGTTGACTTTCTAGATCGAGTAAAAGATCTAGGCTTTTATGTAGCGACAAAAGCTGGGATATCTATTTCAATGGATCAGATGATTATTCCTGGTTCAAAAGAGGAACTAGTTGAAGAGGCGAAAATCCAAGTTGCAAAGGTTGATCAGCAATACCATGATGGACTTATAACGCAAGGAGAACGGTATAATAAGATTATAGATATTTGGGCTCAAGTTACAGATCAGGTGGCGAATGAGATGTTTAAAGAGCTAGAGTTACAAGATGATGAAGTGGTAAGTGGTAAAATTCCAGGTCAAGATTTTAATGCAGTCTATATCATGGCTGAATCAGGTGCTCGTGGATCAGGTCAGCAAATCCGCCAGCTTGCAGGGATGCGAGGACTAATGGCAAAGCCATCAGGTGAGATTATGGAGACACCTATAACCGCAAACTTCCGTGAAGGGCT
>JBLYYQ010000149.1:0-2873 GCA_048550035.1 Nitrospinota bacterium | reverse complement strand
CTTTTACGATATAGTGCAAGATCGATAAGTAATATCAAGGTCAAAGAGGGACCTCTATTTATCAGAAGTCGACTATATACATTGGGATTTAGACCGATTAACAATGTTGTCGACATCACTAATTATATATTACTAGAGTCAGGACATCCACTCCATGCATTTGATAGGTCTCTACTAGAAGAAGATAGGATCGTAATACGAAATGCTTTAGAAGGTGAAGAGTTGACTGCATTAAATGGTAGTAAGCTCAAGCTTAGTAGTAATGATTTAATTATTGCCGATGGGAAAAGACCAGTCGCACTTGCAGGTGTCATTGGAGGAGCAAACAGTGAAGTATCTGATGCGACTACCTCCATAATATTAGAAGCTGCAATATTTGATCCTGTTACAGTTAGGCGTAGTTCTAAATCACACCAGATCTCAACTGAATCATCATACAGATTTGAGCGTGGTGTTGATATTGATTCGATACTAGTTGCGCAAGCCCGTGCATTAACATTACTTGCTAAATATGCAGATGGTGTTGTCTCTCCTGATGGCGTTGATATTTATCCTGATAAGAAAAAAGGGTTACAAGTTCCAATAAGGTTCAAGAAAGTAAGAGATATATACCTTGATTCAATCGATAATAAAACAATAGTAGATATCTTAACTCGATTAGGGTTACTACTTGTTGAGCAAGATGAAGTTGCTGCAAAGTTTGAAATTCCATCATTTCGACATGACCTAGAGCGTGAGATCGATTTAGTAGAAGAGGTTGCAAGAATTAATGGTTATGATAAAGTGATTGCAACAACCCCCCTCACACCACCTGATACGACAGGCAAAAGCTCTCTACATAAGTTAAGTAACAAGGCAAGGGCTCATTTGCGATCAAGAGGGATGCTAGAAGGGTTAGGATTATCATTTATGAACGAAGAAGATTTCAGAGCTCTTTGCTACAGTGATTCTGAAATAAAATCTGCTCTGAAAATCGACAACCCTATGAACAGTGAATGGACATTTTTACGGACAACATTAATGAAATCGTTGCTAAATAGTGCTAGCAGGCTAGGTAGCGAGTCGATCTTTGAGATTGGCGTAGTATTTTCAAATGATCCATCTGATTTAGATGCCAAACCTACTGAGCGATTATTTTTATCTGGTATATTCTCATCAAAGCAACCACTTAATTTATGGAACAAAAAATTAGGAGATAGAGATTTTTATGATTTAAGTGGTGTAGTTGAAGATCTATTATCGGCTATTGAGTTTCATAACTGTTATCAACTAGTTGCAACAGGTAGAAGCTTCTTCTATCCCAATCGTCAATCGGAAATAATTATTGATTCTAACCTAGTAGGCTGTTTCGGTCAGATCCATCCTAGCAGCCAAGAAAATTTCGATCTAGCTGATCCTCACTTTATATTTGAGCTTGACCTAACTAAAATTGCAACTATTAAAAAGAATCCAATTGTATATAAAAAAATAGTTAAGTTTCCTATTGTTAAACGTGATTTAGCTATTCTGGTTGATCATAATCTGGAAATAGGCAAGATTAAAGAGGCCATCTATGAGTTTGGCGGACCAAAACTTATAACGGCAACACTATTTGACATATTTCGATCAGAAAAGATAGGGAATGATAAAAAAAGTGTCGCATTCGGTTTAGAATTTCAAGATAGCAATTCAACCTTGCGCGATGACGATGTAGATCAAATTTTTGATAAAATTGTTAGAAAATTGGACGAAAAATTTCAAGCATCGCTCAGGTAGCAAATAAAAGAGTTGTAAAATATTAGAATAACAGCTACGATAAATTTTTTATAGCAATAATATTTAACACTCTCTATTGACTTAATTTTAAGAATATTATTTGAGTTTGTATTATGGGCGTAGCTCCAATTGAACGTATCAGTAACAAGTTTGCAGCTATTTTGCATCTACTCGACAAGCTCCAAGACGAGAATCAGTCATTAAAGAGGAAAATATATTCACTTGAGCTTAGCGTTGACCAAGGTAAAATAGCACTCGAAATTGCTAACAAGTCTGTAGAATCTCAAGCTGGCACCGAACTGCCACCTAACAGTCAGACTGATTGGTCAACCGAGAAAATCGCAATTAAAGAGCGAGTTCAACAGCTAATCGCCATTATAGACTCATACAGTACCGATCAATCATCATCCAAAAAATAATGACCGACAGCAATATTATCAAATTAGTAGTCTACGGCAAAGAATATACAATTAAGACATCTGAAGATCCAAAGCAGACCTTTGCATATGCTGAGTTTATAGATAAAAAGATGAAAGATACGGCTATCAGCAGTGCATCTTTTGATCCTAGTCGGATTTCAATTTTAGTTATGCTTCAGATTACCCATGAACTTTTTAGCTTGCGAGCGAAGCACAAAGATAAAGTGAACAGACTCCTTACAGCACTAGATGACTTTGAGCAAGAAATTGATAGTGCTATTGCTAATTATAACATAGAGCCAGAACCATCAATTTTAATTACAGATATGTCGTCATCTCTAGATTTAGAGGAAGAGAGCTTAGAAGATTTAGATGAACTAGAATCAACAATCAACTTGCCTGACGATAAAAACTTAACCGAGTCAGATGAGATCCAGAGCGGTGACAACCTAGAGAGTCAGACCAATTCCTATGAATTAGAATCTACTCTACCTTTGGAGGAATCCGATCAGTTAGATAAAAGCAAGAAAGTGAATCAACCAGACGATTTAAAACTAACGGATGAACTAGAGTGAAGATCCTGCAAATCCTATAGAATAGTTAATAGCGTTTGCCCATCAGTTTACCCCCCTCCCCCTTGAAAAGTAAGCAACTATTTGGGAAGTTAGAAATCAAAAAGCCCCACTCACAATAGTTATG
>JBLYYQ010000148.1:0-2983 GCA_048550035.1 Nitrospinota bacterium | reverse complement strand
TTGAAAAATAAGCAACTATCATGCCACCTCAAAAAACCTCTTATCCTTATTCTTATGGCCTTAAGAGTTAGAGCCAAAGCCCCTCTCACATTATTTGTGAATGGGGCTTCTGCATAAACTGGTTTACGTTGCTATAACCTAAGCTTATACTTTAGTTGGTATAATTAATCCTCTATAGATCCGCCAGTTTACTCATCTGAAGTAGGCATTATTACTGGACCGATGTCTGGATTTTCAGTATCAGCATTTCCATAGATATCTCTAGCAGGTATAATAGTAATAACAATAGGATCGTCAGATTGACTGCCAACTTCATTCTTAAAGTCATGCCAAGTATTTTCATCATCCTGATAGTAGAAGTCGCCAGCATCAGAATCTATAGCAACTTCAACACCAGCATTGCTATAAGCTGAGTTAGGAGCTAAGCTTTTGACGACAGTGGTGATTGGATTAGGGAGGGTATAAGTTTCTCCTGTATTAATGTAACTGTATGACCCAAACTCAATTGTAGCAAGATCTACTGCACCAGTACCGTCAAGCATATTGTAAAATGTGACATTAGATTCGCTGACAGTTGAATCCCCCGCAGCAACAGACTTTACTATGCTAGAGAAAACCACACTCTCTTCTACAGTATTATCAGTGTTGTTGGAATCTATCTCGATTCTTTCTGTTAGATCCGCTCTATAAGCAATATTATCCGATACAATTGAGTTGTAGACGGATATTCTCCTTATACCCTCATCACCGGCAATACCTCCACCTGCATAGTTTACAGAGCTTGACATGTTCTTGATTACTGCGGAGTTGATTAACCCTAGAGTAGCATACCCTCCAATAAAAAATCCACCACCCTTATTCTCAATGGCAAAGTTACTTTGAATAATAGAAGAGGTTATTGTAGTAACTGTTCCACTATTTCTAGAGTAAAATCCGCCACCACCTCTAGCTGCAGCGTTATTTTTTATAACAGATGCTCTATAAGAAGAGGCTGACTTAGATTCAGCAACTCCGCCACCTTTGTCGGCTGCGTAATTAGATTTAATAAGAGATGCAGTTACATAAGATTGTGACGATTCCCTAGTATAAATTCCGCCTCCCTCTATGCCAGCATAATTATATTGAATAATAGAGGATTCTATCGTTGAAGATGCCTTATCATTAGAAATTCCACCACCATGATCGTCTACATGATTATATTGAATAATAGAAGATATTATCGTTGGAGATGCTCCATTCTTATTAGAAATTCCACCACCATCAAATTGTGCGCGATTATTTTCAACAATAGTAGATATTATCGTTGGACTTACAGAACCGACATTGTATATCCCGCCTCCATCTTTGTTCCTACTGGCAAATTTAGCGTTACCGCCTCTTATCACTACGCCATCTAATCTAGCAGTACCATCAAGTTCAACTGCTGCATCAGAGGTATTATAGACTATGTGGTGGGCATTGTCATCGTGCGTAGTAGGCGCAGCGATTTCCGTTATATATGCACCTTCCTCTTTACAGTCTATCTCAGTCTCGGTCAGTGGAATTCTTAGATCCCCACCCTCTAAAGTACCAGTAGGAGCACCAGCCTTAAGGGTTGCACATGTAACATTCATTACTGGATCGTCATCTTTCTTTAGATCGCCTGACAAGATTGTTTCATGAGCATATATCCTACCAGATGTAGTAGACTTCTCTCTGGCGCTTTTTGAAAGCTCATCACCTGCGAAACCACCAATAACAGATACTCCATTGCGCAGTTTAAACGAAACATACTGTGGACGTTTATTTTCATTCGTATCCCAATTGAATGTTGGAAGATAAGTACCAGCTTTCACCCATATCTCAATAGCTTTCAAATCAGTACTCTCAACTGCATCTCCTGCCGTATCTATGACAGTCTGAAGAGACATAGTGTCAGTATCTGCAGCATCATCAGGAATATTACCACGGAGTGCACTATCCCAACTTGAACCATCACCAGTCCCATCAGATGCTACATATAGGGTATTAGATGGTTCACCAGTTAGCGTAACATTTGTTACCGCCTCACTACTCTTATCTTTATATGTTACAGTCAGCTTGAATTCTACTGTTCCTGTTGTACCACTTGGGATTTCGACCGCTGTTGATTTCTTATCTGGGGTCGCTATTACTGCATCTGCAGTATCAGTCGCCCACTCATAAGTAACATCACCTGCAGCAGCAGGTTCAACACCCCCTGTTAATATGAAACTGTATGTGTCACCGCCACTTTCGATAGCCCCTTCAGCGTTAATCAGTAATCGTCCAGTGGTAGCACTAAAATCTGCTGGTGCAACAGCCTTTATATCACCTTCGCCTTCACCTTCGCCTTCACCTTCACCTTCGCCTTCACCTTCACCTTCACCTTCACCTTCACCTTCGCCTTCACCTTCGCCTTCACCTTCGCCTTCGCCTTCGCCTTCGCCGACATCTGAAGAAGTATCATCATCGCTACTGCTACTGCTACATCCAAAACCGCATATCGCAACCGTTAGTAGAAGCATTACTACTATCATTCCAAACTGTTTAAATCTCATTTTATTTACCTTTCCTTTTTCTAATTTACTATTTTTTTTACTTTCTATCTATAATACTCCAAATAAACTTGCCTGGCGATAAAAACTTAGCCGGGTTAGATAATTTCAAGAGCAGTGATAACTTGAACAGTCAGACCATCCCCTATGAATTAGAGGCCAATCTACCTTTGGAAGAATCCGATAGGTGTGCTCATCTTAGGATTTTTTCTCACTTTCAGCAGCTTAACCCCTTGAAAAATAAGCAACTATCATGCCACCTCAAAAAACCTCTTATCCTTATTCTTATGGTCTTTGGAGTTAGAAAGCAAAAAGCCCCTCTCACAATACATTGTGAATGGGGCTTCTGCTCTAACAAGATTACGTTTCTATAACCTAAGCTTATACCTTAGTTGTTATAACTATTCTTCTACAAATACTTCATCCGT
>JBLYYQ010000147.1:0-4533 GCA_048550035.1 Nitrospinota bacterium | reverse complement strand
TACTTATTTCGCTATTTGCCAACTGAACCTGAATATTATCGCCACTTTCGCTCGTAGAGCTCGTCGTCATATTGCCAGTCGAATCAACATCCCATTCAAAACTACCATTAAATTGAGTTATGCCACCATTTTCATCAAACGCTCTAGCCATGATTGGTGATGGGCCACTCGTGAGTTGTAAGCTCCCAATGGTATTAGGATTCCCACTCCAAACTACTACGGGGTCATTTCCGCTCTCATCACTAAAAATCGCATCTATGCTAAGAGCAACATCTGATGGGTGGTACGAGTAAACTTCAATCCTATCAAATGATGGATCGCTATTTACATCAACATCTATAGTGACTATATTTTCTAAATCAGCTACAACGCTCTGATCAGTTCTACCTGTATATAGAGTTGAACCGTCTAAAGCTCTAAAAATAAATTTATAATCTGATCCTATTGGCAACGATAAAGTTATCTCTTCAGCTTCGTCATCAATTTCGATAGATTCGAGGAGCTCATAGTTTTGATTAAAAACAGAGAGCTCCATACTAGATAGATTTTCACTACCTATTAATGCTCTTAAATTTGCTGCTTCAGTGAGATGGTCAGAGAGCTCTATATTGACGGTTGTTCCTACTGTTGACTCCTTCTCTTGATCTAAATAGCCAGAACACGAAACAAAGAAAAGAAAGAGAACGGAAGCTAATGTTAAAATAGAAGCTTCTCTTTTTTCCATTATCATACTATTCATAATCACCTCCCATTTCCAGTCCTAACGAATGCTTTCAATTATCTGAAATTCATGCAAAATATTTATATTTCTATTATAGCACTCTTTTTACGTTAGTTAAACCTTGCTAAACTATTCAAGAGTTGTAAGTTGGTAATTATCAATATGTTACAGTCGGCTCATTATCAGTAGCTTCCAGCCAGAGAGAGATCTCCTATTAGCAAGGTTTGCGACCACAGTTTTTTTAAAAAGGGCTATATATAATAGGAATTGCTTAATACAGATAGTAAATAATATGGAATATAAAATAAGGGATTTAGAAGGAGTCAGAATAATAGACCTCTTAGGAAACATCAGATCTCAGCATGATTACAAAAACTTCAACAATGCAATGAATGATGTACTAAGTGAGACTAATAAGAATTTTGCAATTAATTTTTCAGGAGTTCAATTTATAAGCAGTACCGGACTAGGTCGATTAAGTATCCTATCTAGGCAAGTGAGGGAGCGATCTGGCCAATTAATAGTCTATAATTTAAATCATAACTTAAGCAATACTTTTGCATTAGCAAATTTGGACCAGAAGATAACTGTCTGCGAAACAGAAGGTGAAATGTTACTCAATCTCAAATCTTAAGTTGAGAGGAGATAAGACTACGAGTTAGCTAGCTGATTAATTACCATACATTTAGGATAGGTCATCTCCTCAATTGCGTACTTTACACCTTCGCGCCCAAGACCCGAACCTTTAATCCCACCATACGGCATAATATCAGATCTAAATGTTGGGAAATCATTTATTATGACCCCACCTGTTTCGACATTATCGAAGGTATAATAGATATCATTTAGCCTGTTAGTAAAGAGTGCCGATTGAAGTCCATATTTAGAAGAGTTCACTTTCTTGACTGCATCATGAATATCTTTATATCGATTGACGATTACAACCGGTCCGAAAACTTCCTCTTTAGCAATATCACTTTTATAGTCAACATTTTTCAGTATCGTTGCTTCATAAACATTTTTCTTATATTTGCCACCTATCACCAATTCTCCTTGAGAATTATTAATAACTGAATGGACCTGTCGATCTATCCTCTGAATAGCAGTATTATCAATCAGTGGCCCTAACAATGTATCTTCATGAAATGGATCATTATTTGCTGTCATATTTTTAGTTGCGTTGATAAAGAGTTCTAATGCTTCATCGAAAATATCTTCTTGAAAGAGGATATGTTGTATTGAGATACAAATTTGACCTGCATAGGCAAATGAGCCAGTTACCAAGCGTGGAATAAGGGTTGATAAATTAGCATCATTAGCAACAATGGCAGTTGCATTGCCACCTAATTCTAATAAAGTTTTTTTCTGGCCTGCAATATTTTTAATCATCCATCCGACTTTATCAGAACCAGTAAAGCTAACAAGATCAATTCTTTCATCTCGCACAAGCGACTCTGCTAGCGAGTTGTCTGTATAAACAATATTTAACTGTCCATCTAGAATCCCTGATTCTGTTATGATATCACCAAGGATGGAGGCTGTTATGGATCCTTGAGGTGCAGGTTTGAGTATAACAACATTTTTAGAAGCTAATGCAGGTGCTAGCTTATGTGCGACTAGATTTAACGGAAAATTAAAGGGAGTAATGGCAGCTATTATTCCGACTGGGAACCGTTTAACAATGGCACTATGACCCTGACTTGCCTCATCAAGCTCAAGATCAATTCTCTCACCTTGTATTCTAATTGATTCAGCAGCAGCAATACTAAATGTCATTGCAGCTCGATCAACCTCTATCTTGGCCAACGAGATAGGTTTCCCAACTTCGTAAGATATTGTTTTCGCCAGTAGTTCTTTTTGCTTGTAGATCTTTTCTGCAACGCTCGATAACATTTTAGCAATTTTATATGTCGCAATCCCCTTGACCTCTCTAAAAGCGTTGCTAGCTGCAAGAATTGCCTGATCAATTAGATCTTGATCTGCTAGATGAACTTTTCCTATCAGCTCTTGATTGTAAGGTGAGATAATGTTTGAATCTCGTCTTGTCTCAAGCTTTATCCCATTAATAAGTGGCTTTACAATTATTTCCACCAGTTATTCCTTTATTATTCATTTTATTAAAATAGTCTGAGTAATAAAATATCTTATCGCAATTTAAGCTTGAATTGTGATAAATGAGCGCAAAATCACTCTATTTTTTAATATAAATCTCCAAGTTTTTCAGCAAGGTTATATATTATTGGTAAAGTTTATGATGAGATTTAGGTGATGAACGATATTTTTTCAAAGGAATCTTTACAAGAGCTAGCAGGTGATTGCTACAAAGATATGATAGAAATATATTTATCAAAGAGCGGATCATTAATAGAGAAATTAAATAAAACTGCATCAGATGAATATTTAGCGCTAGAACATATTGGACATTCAATTAAAGGTTCAGCTGCTCAAATATGTGCAGTAACACTAAATGAAGTAGCAGCAGAGTTAGAGCGTGCTGCTAAAAATTCTGACCTAGCAAAGTTAGAATTACTATCAGAAACCATCAAGGATGAGTATGATAAGTTGATAGAGACTCTAAAGCAAGAACTTGACACGAAATAAGAGAGCTACCATTAACTATAGAATAAATAATAGCTATATGGTCTGTTTTTTATTACAATCTATAATTCATAATACAAACTTGTAAGGCTGTTACTCCAATTATGCCAAGCGAAATATCATTACTGGTAACAGAAGGTCCGTTAACTGGTTCTGTATTCAAGTTCAAGAGCCATGAGACATCTATTATTGGTCGCGGATTAGACTGCTATCCTTGCCTGCCTGACGATGAAGGTCACCAAACAGTCTCAAGAAAGCATTGCAAACTCTATTTTGTAGGTGAGAAAGTTAAGATTAAAGATTTTGGTTCGCTAAATGGCACTTATGTTAATGGGATTAACATTGGACGGGGAGAATCGATGCCACACGATGCAGATACAGTAGAAATTGATTTACAGAATAAAGACTTAATTAGGGTAGGCTCTACTACATTGAAGTTGCAATTTAATTCAGATAGCATCTGTGCAAAATGTTCTAAGCCGATTGAGTTAGATGATCTCAATCATTCTGATTCAGATAAAGAACGAATCTGTAGAACCTGTTATGTCATTGAGCAGATTGAACAAAAACAAGCATTGAATGCATCAAATTTCAACAAAGATAGATCGAGCTTAAAAACAGATGAGTCAACCCCTTCCAACCTTGCTGATAACTTAAAGCAATTTGGTATTGATGAGGCAGTAAAGATTGATGGCTTTGAAATTATTAGGTTACTAGGTCAAGGCGGCATGGGATCAGTCTATCTCGCTCGCGAACAAGCGACAAATAATCTTGTGGCTCTAAAAGTAATCCTCCCATCAGTGATCGAGGATGAAAATGTTGTCAATATGTTTTTGAGAGAGGCAAGTCTAACAAGTACATTAAATCATGACAATATAGTCCGCTTACTAGAGACTAACAAGCAAGGTTCATCGATCTATTTCACGATGGAATATTGTGATGGTGGTAGTGTAAATAAATTGATTCACCAACGAGGAGGTAAGATCCCAGTTGATGAGTCAGTAGATATCATCTGTCAAGCGTTAGATGGATTAGATTATGCTCATAACGCAAAGGTGAAAATCCAGCTTAGTGATGGCAGGATAAAAAGTAGCGACGGAATGTTACATCGAGATATTAAACCTGCAAATATATTTTTGAAAGGGTTTGGCAGTTCAAAAGTAGCCAAGATAGCCGATATGGGTTTAAGCAAAGCACTAGATACGGCAGGCTTG
>JBLYYQ010000146.1:0-5687 GCA_048550035.1 Nitrospinota bacterium | reverse complement strand
TGAAAAAATGAAAGATAAGCGTCTACGTGAGCGGCGATTAGTATATTACAAGGAAGATAACGATCAGATTGAAATATTGCTGAACGATTTCTTAAAGCTATCGAGTGCTAAGGCGATCTTCTTGATAGACAAAGAAGGGCATTTAATTTCGCAGCAAGGTGTGACAGATAGCATCCATGCAGAATCGTTATCCGCTTTAATAGCAGGCTCGTTTGCAGCAACTAAAGAGATGGCAAAGATTTTAGGGGAAGCTGAGTTTTCTGTAATGTTTCATCAAGGGAAACGAGATCATATTCATATTGCTCTTATTGGGGATCGAGCGATTGGTGCTATAGTTTTCAACGAGCAGACTACTGTTGGAATGGTAAGTCTTTACTGTAAAGAGTTGATCCAAAAGTTAGAAAAGATCTTTGAGGTTGCAAGCAAGCGGATAATGAAAGAACAGAGCTTAGACGGCTATTCTGATTCAGTCCGAGATCGATTTGACGATGTATTCAAAGACTAGTGCTTAATTTTATTAAATTATGGATATCAAGCACTATCTACGGTTGAAAGTTGCACTAATACTCTCTTTGTTCTTATTGAGCCCACAATCTGGCTATGGGATAGAAGAGGTAGTCGCCGGCGATTTGGAAGTTAATCAGCAAGTAGAATATCTGGATGATTTTCGAGTTCCAGATCTATTTTACATACCCTCATTTAATGCTTGGATAGAGGCCTACCATGCAAAAGATGAGCTACGAATAACTGAGAGTAGTCGTGCAGTGAAAGAGAAGATTGATCTACTCGGGACAAAAAATCTGTTTCCAATTTCAGACATGGCGACTCTACTTGCAACTAAAACCTATAAAGATGGTAACTATAGTTTAGCCAACACTTTAATAGAAAGTGCGATTCTATTTGCACCTGATAATCATCAAGCTTGGTTTTTAAAAGGGAAGATTACTATTGCGACTGACTCTTTTAATTTCAAGGAGATAGCAAATAGCTTTCTGACTGGGTCAAAAATCTTATTACAATCTAAGCTGGAGCTTAGAGAACTATTGGAAAAGTCTGCAGCTAGAATCTACTTAGTGTTAATTGTAACATTTTACCTGCTACTTACGATCTTAATAGCGATCAATATTAGGGTTCTAATAGCCGATTTTACTTCAATGTTACCAGGATATAAAGAGTCAATTTTCAAAAGTATAAGTGGAGCGTTAATACTCTTATTGCCGTTAGCTTATGGCGGGCCACTATTATTTTTACTAGCAAGCGTGGTACTTGTTTTCCCTTTGATCCGTCTAAAAGAAAAGTCGGTTATTTTTCTTTTTGCAGGACTTTTGTTTGTACTCCCATTTACAATTGACCTCTATGCCAAGAGTGCTATCAAAAAAGATATGAAGCTCTCTAATACATTTTCCAAACTAGCAAGTGGGAGCTTTGATTTAGAGACAACAGCTCTTTTAACATCTCTATATGAAAAATCAGGAGTGGAACAAGAGAAGGGGGTGTATGGATATGCTCTAGGAGTGATAGCCTTCTTGCAAGAAGAGTACTCTTTAGCATCTAGACTGTTCAGAGAATCTATTAGCTTAATTAGTAAGCAGGATATGATTGCTAGAGGATATAATAATTTAGGAGTAATAGATTTTAGAGCTGGTCGTTACGATAATGCGATTAATAATTTTAAGAAGTCAATTGAGTTAGATAGTAAAAGTTGGATTACATATTATAACCTGTCAAATGCCTACCTAGAGACAGTGGTCAATAACAGTAAAGCTGAAGCTGCGTACCAGAGGGCATTAGAGTTAAATAGCGAGGGAATGAGAGATATTGTTTCATCCATTAATGACAAATATAGTAACAAAGCAATCCCTATTTTAATTACTAACAATGATCTGAAACATCTTAACCTCAGTGATGACCCTCTTGTTGTAAGTAGCCTTATAAATCATATATGGAAGATTTACCTTTATCCAATAACGAAGGATAAATTTTCTTATATAGCGTTTGGATTTTTGATACTTTTAATCTTGGTCTGGCTGTTGAGTATAAAGCGTTATCTCTATCAAAGTTGCAGTTCTTGTTCAGACCTATTTCAGCCAGACCATCAAGGACTACCAGAGGTTGAATCAATCTGTGATCAATGTAACGAACTTCGTTCTATGAACCGTTCAATAGATGCAACAGCAACTGATCAGAAACGAGCATCGATAAAAAAATATACTTTTAATCAGGCTTTAATATCTTCAATACTAGATAAGATCTACCCAGGAGTAGGTCGTCTATATGAAGGGTGCACTATCTCAGGAGCGATAACACTGTTTATTAGTAATAACTTTGCATTTCACTTTATCAGCCTGCTATTTAAGGAGAGTGGAGAGAGCCTTTTTTCATATAATATTTTGATTGCAAACAGCCTATTTTTTATAGTGGCGATAACATACTGGATCGCTATAAATAGTTTATTTAGAAGAATATATAGCTAATATGAGTTTAAGAGGATCGTTAGTAGATTTCAATATTGTAAACATCCTGCAGATGATCAAGCTTGAAGGTCAAACAGGAGCGCTCCAATTGACCTTTCAACATGAGGTGGTCAAGATATCATTTGATAACGGATCAATAATCTATGCAGAAGGGCTACCAGCAGTGGATGGTGCAAGAATTAGAAACACATTAGTAAGAAACCAGCTAATTAAGACCGCAGATTGGAATCACATTCAGCGAGAGCATGACACAAAGCTAAAGACATACTGGGAGATATTAGAACGTGTTTTACAGATAGATATTGTAAAGGAGCTAGTAAATCGTCAGATCATAGAGAATTTATTTTTTGCATTACGTCTAAAGCAAGGAGAGTACAACTTCACAGCTGTCAAAGGGATGCGCTACAATAAGGAGATAATGACTCCGCTTGATATCGATTCAATCTTGATTGAAGGTTGTAGAGTTGCTGATGAGTGGGATATTAAGTTTGGCAAGCTTCCTAATGTTACTAAAACGATAAAAAAATCTATCTTAAGTAATAAATCAGAAAATGTTTTAGGGCAACGGTGGATAGCATCTGAGGAGCGCGCACAATTAAATGATGACAATATTGCCCTGACCGATTCAGAGATAGCTGTTTTATCTGTCATAGGAAAAGGTTTTACAGTTGAGGAGATATTAAGCTCAGCCCGTGTCGATAAGTTTGAGGCAATGCTTGCATTAGAATCACTTTTTCATAAGAGATTAATAAAGACCGCCGATAGTAGTTCACGAAGATATAACATAGGGTTTGGGCTAGTTCATCTTTTTTGGATAGCTGTTTCGATTTTGCTGATAGGTGCCATCTATGGCGGACTGATGCTCAATAAAGATAAGGCTCTTCAATTTCTGAAAATGAAGGATGAGCTACCATACAATATTCTACGGGATCAGGTTGACTTTGAGTTACATGAGATCAAGAAAGCGATTATTATATACTATACTTTGCATGGAAAGCTCCCAACTAACCTTGATGAGCTAACAGAGTTGAGTTCTAAAGGTGAGAACCTTCTCATTGATCCATGGGGGCGTCGATATCTTTTTGAATCAAAGCTAGAGCCACTCTATTCTTCAGTTATTTTTTTGTCGCAAGGTCCAGATATAGAGAATCCGCAAGATGATATCATATTAAAGCTTAATTCAAATAAAAGCCAAAACAATGACGAGGCAGGCAAATCTCAAAATAAAGATAGTAAAGAGAGACTCGGCGGCTCAAGGTTGTAAGGTGGAAAATTTAAAAGTTGCACTTGTAATTGTTTCAGATAGCTTAGCTGCAAAGAAAAGAGAAGATAAGAGCCAAGCGGTAGTGGAAGAATTTTTGGCAGATAAACCAGCTGATCTTGTAGTAGTCAAGGTTATAGCCGATGGGATAGAGTCAGTAGAAGCTGCCCTTGCTGAGTTACTATTGATAGACTCTCTAGATCTAATTTTAACAACAGGAGGAACCGGTGTTTCGCCTCGTGATCTTACCCCAGAAGGGACATCCAAGTTTATAAAAATAGCGATCCCTGGACTGATTGAAGCTATGCGCAATGTTTCAATGAAGATAACTAAGAATGCTATTTTAATGAGAGGGTTAGCTGGGTTTAATGATGGACGTTTAATTGTCAACCTTCCAGGTTCACCTAAATCTCTGATTGAAAATTTATCTGTTGTGTGGGATGGTATGCTACATGGTATAAAAAAAGCGCAGGGTGATATTTCAGATTGTATCCCTAATTAGAATGTTCATTTTTTCCAAGGTCAAAAAAATTTGAAAATTATAAGAATAGTGCAGTCACTCTTAGTCTGGTTGATAATTTTCAATGCTGTGCTAGCGTCATCTGCAACTCCTGAAGAATACAAATTAGAGGAGCTGATAACAATTGCTCTAACTCGCAACTCATCAATTTTGGAGGCTAGCAAGGAGCTAGAGCATGCAGAGTTAACGAGAAGCCAAGCGATAGCTGTTGCGCTACCTGACATTGATCTTGCTGCAACGTACACCTATCATGGTAAAAGTACGGAGACTCAATTCCTTGGGCAGACCTTTAATTTAACTCCTGACGAGAC
Source organism: Nitrospinota bacterium (assembly GCA_048550035.1). GTDB lineage: Bacteria > Nitrospinota_A > UBA7883 > UBA7883 > JBLYYQ01 > JBLYYQ01. The sequence goes on along the minus strand of JBLYYQ010000146.1, from coordinate 1,121 downwards.
CAAAGATGTTGAGATTACAGTTAGCCAATGGCTCTACTCAGGAGCAGTAAATGCTGCAATCAGTGGGACAAAACATTTAACTCAGGTATCAGTAGAAAACCTAGCAGATGTTCGTAACAAAATAGTTACGAATGTTCGGATATTTTTTTATGATCTGCTTTTAGCGAAGGAGGAGCTAGAAGTTTATCAAGAATCATTGCAGCAGCTAGAAAGTAATCTAGATGATGCAAGGAAGCGTAGCAAAGCAGGTGTTGGAACAAACTATGATGTTATGCGATTTCAGACAAAAGTAGCATCAGCCTACGCAGATTTATTAAAAGCAAAAACCCGTTATCAATCGGCGAAATTAAATTTGGCTAAGATAGTTGGTCTAACACCTTCTGAACAGTTTGATATTGAGGGTAGCCTAGATTACAATATGCAAAAATTTAATTTAGAAGAGCAGATAGAATATGCATATAAATACCGTTCAGATCTTAATCGATCACGTGAGTCTGTTTTATTACAAGAATCGTTTGTGAAGCAGAAGAAATCAGATCGCTTTATTAATATCAAACTATTTGGAGTTTATAACTACACAGATCATGATGGTGGTGACGCAGCAACAGCTGGTTTTGAAGATAGTTGGTATGCAGGAGTAAGATTGACTCTCCCCTTGTTTGATGGGAATGAACGAAGGGCAGTTGTTAAACAAGAGATTGTCAAGCGGGAGATAAAATTGATTCAGAGTGAGGATCTTTATAGATCGGTTGCAATTGAGACTGAGGATGCATATAACGAATTGATGGTTGCGCAAGAATATTTAAAGTCACAAGAAGAGAATATTGACCTTGCGCATGAGACATTCAGGATTGCAAGCAAGCAATATAATGAGTCAATAACGACGCAGCTTGAATATCTTGAGACACAACTAACACTAACGAAAGCAAGGTTGGAATTGAATGTAGCAAAGCATGCATGTCTTGTGGCTACTGAGCGATTAAAACTTGCAACAGGAAAGATACTACCGAATGATGTCTAAATATATTAAGACTTTCTCTTGTTTGGTTCTTCCGTTGTTGATTATATTTTCAGGCTGCGATAAGGAAGAGTTGAAAGCCGGCTTCGATCCCATATGGTTT
>JBLYYQ010000145.1:0-2738 GCA_048550035.1 Nitrospinota bacterium | reverse complement strand
GGGCAACCTGTCGGGGATATGTCGGTCGGAAGCGGAGAGGCTGTCCGCATCATGACCGGCGCCATGGTGCCGCCGGGCGCCGATGCCGTCGTCATGGTCGAGGTATGTGGAAACTATAATTTAAACTCGCCTGTATAACAGACTATACCTATATATTACAACCATTACAAGTATAATTGAAAAAAATTATTCACTGCAACCACTTTTTATTGATTTATAATTACACTAATCTGTTTCAATGGTACGAATAATCTTAAATGCTATATCAATCTTGTAAATATTAAAGGATATCTTTTCTCTTACTTTAAAACTGAGTCACAGTTGCAATGCTTGCTACTATGTTAGTAGATTTTCTTTTCTGTTTTTATCTAAAATTGAATAAGAATTTATCAAATATTATTGTAAGCTGAATTATTGTAAGAAAATATATGAGAGCTAAAAAAGTTTATGAGACTATCACCAATTATTAGATCCATCGTTGAGCAAAAAAGAGCTGAAGTCGAAAGCTTAACTCCACGACTACCGGTAAAACTCTTGCGCCAGATTGTGCAAGAAAACAGAGTAACTCAAAAGGTGGATCAACGCTCACAGTTTGAGTCTGCATTGATAAGCAAAACCCCGAAATTTAAAATTATTGCAGAAATCAAACGTGCAACACCATTAAAAATGCTGAGATCTACAAACTTTGCACCAGCTAGCATAGCAATTGGTTACGAGCAGGCAGGTGCGGTCGCAATATCTGTAGTTACCGAATCAAGATTTTTTTGCGGATCGCCAATTTTTTTACCTATAATAAGAAGGCTAGTCAAGATCCCACTATTGCGTAAAGATTTTATCATTACCAAATGGCAACTCTATGAAACAGCAATCTTAGGAGCAGATGCGATCTTAATTATTCCTGCCCTGTTTGAGAGCAAATCAGAGTTTGAAGAGATTTATCATCTTGCAAATGAGCTTAATATTGAACCTCTTATTGAGGTAGGTGATGAAACTGATTTGGAATATGCACTGAAACTTGACCCCAAAATCATAGGGATAAATAATCGAAATTTCAAATCAGACACGCTTGAGATCAATATCAAAAATAGCATCAGGCTAAGAAACAGTATCCCAAAGGATAAAATAGTGATCTCAGAAAGTGCAATTACAGGGTTAGAAGATATCTTAGCACTAGCAGATGCCAATATAGAACGGTTCTTGATAGGTTCACTCTTTATGAAAGAATCAGACCCTCAATTAGCACTCAAAAATCTAGTCGATCAACTAAAAGAGGTTAAACATTTATGACTCTGCTAGAGTATAATTTAGTTAATTATCTTAGCAAACGGTTGAAGAGGAAAACCAAAATTAAATTGACTAAGAACCTAAAATCAATTCTGAGATTAAATAAGAACAGTAAGGCAGATGACGAGCTACGGATTGCAGAGTATTTCGCAATAGCGGATAAATCAATATTGGATCAGTTACTTAATTACCTAAATGGGATTGTCAAAAATTTTCCTCCTGAGGTTCGAATGTTTGCAAACAGCATTCCGATTCCAGAATCTAGACAGAAACAGTTATTAAAGAATAATAAGGCAAAGGGAGAATATTTTGATCTTGACCCTATCGCTAACAGGCTAAATTTACAATATTTCAATAACAGATTGGATGTTAAAATCAGATGGGGTCGCTCACCTCGCAAGCTAAAAAATCGTAGAATCAAAAGGATAAGACTTGGCTATTTTGATCCACTAACGAAGATTATTACGATAAATAAAAGAATAGATTCTCCTACTGTAATAATAGAATACCTCGAATTAATAATCTATCATGAGATGCTTCATCTAGAGCAATTCAATTCCAAATCCAAACAACTTTTACATAACAAAGAATTTAAATTAGCAGAAAAGCGTTATGTTAATTATAAATTTGCAATCGAGTGGGAAAAAGCAAATCTGATAGATCTACTTATGGTATAATATATTCTGTCACTTGACTTTCAAAAAGCCAATCTCATATAATCGTAGTTCCTTTTAAAGTTAGAAGATAAGATCAAAATCTATGGCACTAGAATATTACGAAGTTCTTGGTATTGACAAAGATGCAACCGATAAAGATATAAAGAAGCAATATCGTGAGCTGGCGAAGAAGTACCATCCTGACAAGAACCAAAACAATAAAGAGGCAGAAGAAAAGTTCAAGAAGATAAGCGAGGCGTATGCAGTCTTATCAGATAGTAAGAAACGGGCAGAGTATGATAGGTTTGGTGATCAAAAGTTTCATCAACGATACAGTTCGGAAGATATCTTTCGTGGTGCAAACATCAATGATCTATTTAAAGAATTTGGGATGGGAAATGATATTTTCTCAGTTTTGTTTGGTCAAGCTGGTTCTAGAGGCCAAGCTGGTTTTCATGGTCGAGGTCAAGATTACGAGACAAAAATCACAATCAGCTTTATGGATGCTATGACTGGTGTTGAAAAAATGATTTCAATAAACACGCCTACAGGTAAGAAATCGATTTCAATCAAAATTCCAAGAGGTGTTGAGACCGGTAAGAAATTACGCTTGAAAGGGGAAGGAGGGAGAGGTTCATCATTAAATGGTGATCTATATCTTGAGGTTACTGTTACACGTGATCCTAATTTTCGCCAAGTTGGTAAAGATCTATTTGTCACTGCAACTATCCCTTGCTCTACACTATTGTTAGGTGGCCATATTACTGCTCCAACTCTAGATGGTGATCGTACAATATT
>JBLYYQ010000144.1:0-3315 GCA_048550035.1 Nitrospinota bacterium | reverse complement strand
GGTGGCCGAGTGTCCGTGTAGCCGCTGCGAGGCGTGGGCGTGGCACCCCTGTCCTCCGCCGTAAGCTTGTCCAGAGATAACCTGAGGTCAAGGTACACTAAGGGCAACGGCATTAAAGAAATTGCCAACATCTTAAACCGTGAAGGATTAAAAACTAATAAGGGTAAACCGTGGAGCAATTCAACAGTGCAATATATCCTTAAAAACGAAGCCTATACCGGCACGCTTGTTTATGGCAAGAAACAGAAAAGCAAACTCCGTACAAACGGCAAACATAAACCGATACGCATACCAGATAACCATCCGTCTATTGTAAATAAAGAAATATTCCTACACGTTCAGGAGCTTATGGCGAAGCGCAGCCCCAAAGTCGCCCATCCTCAAACGCTGATAAGCGATTACCTGTTAAGCGGTCTTATGGTCTGCGGAAAATGCGGTTTTAAAATGATCGGCTCAAGAGCGAAGTCCGGCAAACACGCATATTATGCCTGCCACAATTACATTAAGCGAGGAAAATCTATCTGCAGCGCAAAGCTGATCAATAAAGGAAAAATCGAGAAGCTGGTTATTGAAAGGTTAAAGACGCATATCCTCACCGAAGAAAACCTAATGGAGTTAATGAATATGGTGCTTGATGAGATGAACGCCAGCAAGAAGGATTTACAAACCCAGCTTGCGACAATTGATAAGCAGCTAGAAGCGTTCAGGGGAAAACTGGGGAAACTATACAATTCCCTTGAGACTGGCAAACTTGACGTTGACGACCTCGCCCCGAGAATTAAAGAGCTTAAAATGCAGGTTGACTCGCTTGAACAAAAAAGAAATGAAATAGTTGAAGAAATAGAGACGCCTCAAAGCATGCCGTTTAACACAGAGAGCCTAAAAGCGTATGTGCAAGACCTTGCCGACCTCTTGAGCAAAGGATCGATTGTTGAGCAAAAGTCCTTCCTTCGCTCCTTTATCGAGCGGATTGTTGTTAACCGCCCGCAAGCCGAGGTTTTCTATAACATCCCCATAATAAACAACAAAGGCAGAACCTCAGAAAGTGAAGTTCTGTCCATGTTACAAATTGGCTCCCCGGGACGGACTCGAACCGCCGACAGGGTGGTTAACAGCCACCTGCTCTACCAACTGAGCTACCGGGGAATATATTAAAGTGCTATACTACTTACTCTATCTACTTTGTCAACTCTTTTCTATCTACCAAATCTACTCTGGTAACGGGTCTAGGGGCTTTAATATCTTCATGAAATATCTTACTGGATGCGAAATATAACGACTCTTCAATAGAATTATATTTATCTGACGTTTGAATGGATAATTCTCAACATAGGTTGAGCAAATTGTCCCATTCTTAAGCTCTACCTCTACTGTGGCACGGCTGAGCACCGCAACACCTATATTGTCTATCACGGCGTTCTTTATCGCTTCTGTACCGCCTAACTCCATATTGATGTTTAGATCATCACACGCTGGACCTAGCGCGTCCATAAATACACGCCGTGTCCCAGAACCCCACTCCCGAACTATTATCGGCTCTTTCTTCAATTCGGTCAGAGTCACTGATTTCCTCTTACTCCATTTATGACTTGGGGAGCATATTACAACTAGCTCGTCATCTCTATATGCATATAGCTTCAAGCGTTTATTCTCAACTGGCCCTTCTACTATACCAATATCAATCTCGTTCTTGAGTAGATGTTGCTCAATCTGGTTAGTATTGCCAACAAGCATTCTTACCTTGCCGACTGGGTACGTTCGCTTATATTCACTTATACCATTTGTTAGCATATAGCTTGCCACGGTGGTCGATGCTCCTAATTGTAACCTCCCAACAAACTTGTTCGATATATCATCAATTGCCTGCTTCCCCTCTGACAATGTCGAAATTGTCATCCGAGCGTATTCTTCAAATATCACCCCTGCTTTCGTTAGCTCAATACGCCGTCCAACACGGTCAAATAGTGGAACCCCTAAGACCTGCTCTAGCTTGATAATCTGTGCTGAAAATGCTGGCTGACTAATTGACATCTGCTCGGCGGCACGAGAAAAGTTTTTGAGCCCGGCTGCAATTAAAAATAGTTCTAATTGGTGTATGGTAACTTGATTTAACATAATGCTAGTTCCTGAATTTAACAATCTGTTATGCTACTGTAAATTGTTAACTTATTATAAAGATCTCCTAAATAGTATACTAGAGTAATATAAGCTGAATATGATTTATGAAATAAAGAAAAACATTCTACTTGCAACATACAATAAAGGTAAAATAGCAGAATTTCAAGCATCATTTAGTAATAGTTTTATTAATTTTACTACATTAAAAGAGGTGAATTTTAATGGAAAAATTGATGAAACAGGTAGTACTTATGCCGAAAATGCTCTAATTAAAGCAAAATCTATTAATACCCTCTGCAGTTTGCCTACCTTATCTGAAGACTCTGGAATCGAAATTGACAAACTAAAAGGTCAACTTGGTATCCATAGTGCACGCTATGGTGGTAACAAAAGTAGTCACGAAGTTAATAAGCAAATTCTAGGATTATTAAAGGGGGTTAGAGCTGAAGATCGTCTCTGTAGATACATATCTGTAATAGCATTTGTCGATCCAATCAATAAAGTTGAAGAACTATTCTATGGTGAATGTAAAGGGATTGTTCATACTGTTGAGAAAGGTTTAAACGGGTTTGGATTTGATCCGATCTTTTATCTCCCAGAGCGAAATCTTACAATGGGAGAACTTTCAACTGACGAAAAAAACCAAATCTCGCACCGTGCCAAGGCGATTTTCCTATTCAAGAAATGGTTCTTCGCAAATTATAAGGTCTAATAGCTGGCAAGCTCTAATCTTTTAGCACTAACCTTGGCTTGAAACTCTTTCAAGAAATATTTTTGTGCAACAGTATATAACGTTACAGCAACACCCTCACTCCCAATCCTACCTGTTCTACCAATTCGGTGTATGTAGGTTGTAATATCATCTGGCAAGCGATAGTTAATTACAGTTTTGATATCATTAACATGTAGACCTCGCGCTGCAACATCTGTTGCAATCAATACATTTACTTTTCCCTCTTTGAAATTCTTCAAAGCCTTGTCACGTTTTGATTGACGATAGTCACCATGAATTGCCTCAACTCTGTACTTTGAGCGGGATAAGAAATCTGCAACATAATCTACTTCTCGCCTCGTTCTGCAAAAAACTAAGCTTTTCCCTGCAACTGCATCAAGCGATTCCATTAGTAGCTTCATCCGTTTAGAAGAGCTGACTAAATGAAAATGTTCTTTGATATTACACAATTGTGCCTCGGTCTC
>JBLYYQ010000143.1:0-9013 GCA_048550035.1 Nitrospinota bacterium | reverse complement strand
TCTGTTTCGCTTGCCTTGATCGACAATTCTAATGAATCGCCAGTGAAATTTGCAATCTCTTGCACTTCGTCACGCTGATAATTATGTGCAAGCAGTATTCCATTTTTCTCTTTGAGCATTGCTTTGATATCAATTTGCAACTCTTCTATTGTTCTAATATTTTCCATTTCAACCTTATGATTATTTATTTATATAAAATCTGAAATATCTTCAGAGGGATATTATAGATATAAAAAGTCAAACTTAAATATTTTTTATTCTAAGGTATCAATAGTAAAGAAAAGTAGCATAATTTTTTAATATAGCCTAAATTTTGGATAAACGTATATGAGCTAAGTATGAGCCGATTGCAACAGCAGTAGATACATTAATTGAATTTACCTTGCCGACAGTCGGAATTGCATAGATAGCATCTGCTTTCTCTAGAACAGGTTTTGATATACCACTACCTTCATCACCAAAAATTAGACCTATATTCCCACTTGGAAGAGTGTTTAATGGTTCGTAGCAATTTTCAAACCCGATGATCTTCATATTCGCCTTACTTTTTAGCAATTCGATTGCCTGTTTTAATGATTGAACTTCAAATAGGGGAAGATGTTCACCACCACCTGCAGAGGTTTTTGCGGCGACTGGTGTATAAGATGCTCTATTCCGGCTCGAAAAGAGTATTCCAACTGCTCCAAATGCTTCTGCTGATCGGATGATGCCTCCTAAATTGCGAGGATCCGTGACTCCATCTATAATAAGAATAAAAACTGGCTGCGTAGCTATTGCAAGCTTGCCTACTAGCTTCTCAAAGTTGCCATATTTGAATTTTGATACATGAGCTACAACATTTTGAAATTTCTCAAGTTTTACTAGATTCTTGAGCGTAGATGGTGTGACGCTCTTGATCTGTATCTTGCGACTACTAGCAAGATCAAATATCATACTAAGTTGCTTAGATTTCTTACCGGTCGGAATGTAAATAGTATAGAATTTTCGCTTTTTTGCTTTCAATGCTTCTAGGATCGGGTTGATGCCGTAGAGATATTCACTATTAGTTATATTGACCTGCTGCTCTACTCGATGTTTCGATCGATATTTTTTTTGTTCCATTTACTCAAATGAGACATCCCATGTTACTGTATTATCACTATCTTGCAGTGTAATCCCCTTTGCAGCTAGGTCAGCCCGAATACTATCTGCTTTTGCGAAATTTTTTTCTTTACGAGCTTGAAATCTCTGCTCCATCAAAGCAGCTAATTCATCTTCGGTTAGATTTAACTCTGCGAGCTTTCTTTTCTTTACTTTTAAGAAAAATTGTTCCGGATCTTGTTGAAATAACCCTAGAACAGAGCCTAATACTTTTAATGTCTTAAGGTCAATTAAAAACTTATCGATCTCTCTCTTGTCCGATTTGAGTTTAGAGTTGCCCAGTTTTATACAGGTAGTGGTCAAGCGTTTAAGCTCAATGTTAAAGTTTGCAATAGCTTTAGCCGTATTAAAATCATCATCCATAGAATTTGTAAAGTCAGCGAGCATCTGGTCGTTTCTGGTTGAGATATTTTCGATTGAGCCGATAGCTTTTGAATTTGCAAATAGCTGATAAAATTTGACTAAATTTTTGTAAACCGTATTTAGATAAGTATTTGCAAAATCTAACTGACTCCGGTAGTGGCTACTTAATAAAAAGAGGCGGACCGCTTCTGGCTCGTAAATTTTCAAAATCTCTCGGATAGTGAAAAAATTACCCGATGATTTAGACATCTTATTTTTATTCAAAGTCACAAAACCGTTATGGATCCAATAATTGGCAGGATTCAGACCTGATGAACATTTCGATTGTGCAATCTCATTTTCATGATGTGGGAAAATTAAATCTTTACCTCCACCATGAATATCAAAATTTCTACCAAGTAATCTACGACCCATCGCAGAACATTCTATATGCCAACCAGGTCGACCTTTACCCCATGGAGAATCCCAATATGGTTCGTCTAATTTGGAAAGTTTCCAGAGTGCGAAATCTGCTGGGTGCTGTTTGCTTTCATCAATCTGAACACGAGCGCCAGCTAATAGCTCATCGATATTTTTACCTGATAGCTCCCCATACTCATCAAAACTAGATACCGAAAAATATACCGATCCACTCTGCTCATAAGCATAGCCTCCAGTAATTAGTTCTTTAATCATATCTATTATATCGTCAATATGATCTGTCGCTTTTGGTTCAAATGTAGGTTTTGCTATTTCTAATGCATCCAGATCAGTAATGAGTGCCGAGCTATATTTTTGAGCAATATCACTCCATAACGAGTTTTCTAACTTTGCTTTTGCAATAATCTTATCATCAATATCTGTTATATTGCGGACATATGTTACTTCATATCCACTAAACTGCAGGTAACGATATATTATATCAAAAACGATATTTGCTCTCGCATGACCTATATGGCATAAATCGTAAACCGTCATACCGCAAACATAGATCTTAACCTTCCCAGGTTCATTTGATTTGAATTCTTCTTTTTGCTCTGTTAAGCTGTTGTATAACATCAACGCCATTGTAGATCTTCCCTTATTAAATTGCTTAAAATCAATATTTCAATTATAGTTTACTTTTCAACACTTTTTCTATACGTTCAATCGCAATTTTTTTACCTAAAATTATAATAATATCTTTTAAGCTGGCACCTTGCTTGCCACCTGTCAATACTAAACGAGGGATGGTAAACAGTTTGCTGCCAGCTATAGTACTCTTTTTCCTTACAATATCAATCATTGCTTGGAGATTGCTATCATCCAAGATTTCAACTTTTTTTAGCTCATCTAAAAATATTGTTAATAGTTCTTCTAATGCTCCACTTTTTATTAGATTGCTATCATCCAAACTTAAATCAGATCGGATGAAGAACTGTTTAATTAATGGAGCTGCATCATCCAATTTTTTGATGGTAGCAGCAGTAACTTTTGCAATCCTTTCCTTCTTAAGATTATTAATCTCTGGATCGAAACTTTCAATCAACTCAAAAAATGGTCTACCGTCTAATTTGCGAAGCTGCTGGTTATTTAAAAATTCTAAGCGATCAGTATCAAACTTTGATACTGATTTTCCGATTAAGCGTATATCAAATATCTTAACTGCAGATTCTAAAGTAATTGGCCGACTAGCATCAACCTTACCAAACCCAAGAGTTAATAACGCCATGTTTAACGCCTCCTTTTGATACCCGATATCTAGATATTTGCTAAAATCAGAATCGCTGTCTCGTTTGGAAAGCTTTGCTCCTTGATTGTTAACAATTAAAGGAAGATGATGATAAGTGGGGAGTTCTCCACCTAGTCCATTTATTATTAAAATCTGCTTTGGACTGTTTGAAAGATGGTCGTCTCCTCTGATAACATCGGTAATTTTCATATCCATATCATCAACCGCACTACATAATAGATATAGTGGAGAACCATCTTCTCTTGTTAATGGGAAGTCACCGATCTCTTTTTCTTTAAAACTTAGCTCACCCTTAATTTGATCATGAAATGATATCAGCGATGATCCGGTTCGAAATCGCCATATAAATCGTTTCTTTGCTGACAAGTTTTCTTGAATTGTAGATTCTGAAAGCTCTCTACAATGCTTTAGATATCTAGGAGGTTGCTTTAACTTTAATAACTTTTCACGATCAGACTGAAGTTGCTCTTTGCTACAAAAACAGCGGTATATATGATCGTTCTTGGCAAGAGCTAGGATTGATTGTTGGTAGATTGATAATCGTTCGCTCTGTCTATATGGTCCAAATTCACCACCAATATCAGGAGCTTCATCTGCTTTGATGCCAAGCTTATTTAGAATCTTAAATAGAAGTGACTCTGATTCTGAATCAAATCGTGACTGATCGCTATCTTCAATTCTGATGATAAATCTACCTTGATGTTTACGAGCAAATAGATAGTTGAAGAGTGCAGTCCGAATGTTCCCTACATGAGGTTTCCCAGTAGGAGAGGGTGCAAACCTAACTCGAACCGATTTCACGAGGTACTACTTAGTAGCGCAACTGCCCATGCCCCAACAGCTTCTTCAGATCCTATATGACCAAGCCGTTCTGTAGTAGTTGCTTTAATATTCGCAAGTGAGCTATCTATCTTAACTATCTTTGCTATCTTCTTTCGCATATCATCGATGTATGGCCTAAGTTTTGGCTGCTCAATTGCGATGGTGATATCTACATTTACGATTCTTAAGTTATTACCCTCGATCTTATTTACAACCTCTCCTAACAGTATCAGTGACGATATATTCTTATATTTATCATCACTATCTGGAAACCAAAACCCAATATCATAAAGTCCGGCGGCACCCAAAATCGCATCTGATAATGCGTGAGTTGCAACATCAGCATCTGAATGACCTAATAGCCCTAAGTGGTGATCAATCTTCACTCCACATAATATCAACGGACGATCCCTTGATAGTCTGTGCAGATCAAATCCATGTCCAATTCTATAATCTAGTCCCATCGTTTCTTTGATCATTGCAATGCTCTGTCGGCTGTGTCCCAACTATAAATTTTTCTGTATAAAACTCTCCGCAACCAAATGAGGCAAGTCTACCACTTTTAAGGTCAATTATTCTAGTGACAATATTATTAGGCTCTATAAATTTTTCGTTAGGTTGGTCTGCAAGTATCTTTTGCATGAAATTTGTCCAGATATGGCCTGCGAATTGACTGCCAGTGCCAGATTTACCCAATGACCTATTGTTATCAAATCCAACCCAAACGCCAGTTACTATTGATGGTGAGTAACCTACAAACCAAGAATCCTTATAGTTACTTGTGGTCCCTGTCTTACCTGCTACTTCTCTCTTAAGTGAAAGTGCAACTTTCCCTGTCCCATTTCGTATCACCCCCGTTAATAGATTGGTAAGAATAAATGACGCTTGCTCAGTTGCTGCCACTGATATACTGGGGCGGTTATTCTCTAGCTCATTATCGGATGAATCGTATATTGCTTGAATAAAGTATGGCTTTGCATGTAACCCTCCATTTGCAATCGCTTGATACGCACTACTCATCTCAATTAAACTAACGCTTGCCGAACCTAACCCTAATGTTAAATTATTATCAAGCTTACTACTGATCCCTAACTTTCTTGCTTTTGCTATCACTTTATCAATACCAACTTGACGCAATAACTTGATAGTTGCAACATTGAGTGATTTTTCAAGTGCAGTTCTTACTGACACTTTCCCATGAAATTTACCGTCATAATTCTTTGGCTTCCATGTTTTATTCTTTGCTAAGTTGTAAATCAGAGGTGAGTCAATAATAATATCGGTCGGCGCAATTCCTTCTTCAAGGGCAGTCAGATAGACAATCGGTTTAAATACTGATCCAGTCTGCCTTACGGCCATTGTTGCACGGTTAAATTGAGTCAGATTGTAATCTCGTCCACCTACTATCGCAGCGATTGACCCATCGCTAACTCTCAGAGCAATCAATGCTCCTTGTAACTGGTTATCATCATCGATTGTTAAGCTAGGAATGAGTTTAGTTATCCTCTCAAATCCGGTTCTGATTGATTTTACAGCTGCCGCCTGAAGATCTCGATCAAGGGTGGTTCTAATAGTTAACCCACCTTTGTATAATATATCATCACCATACTTTTGAGCAATATATTGCTTAATCATACTTACAAAATATCTTGGTTGACGGTAACTTTCATCTTCTTGAGGTTTTGTATAGAGGGTAATCGGTTTACTATTTGCATTATTCTCTTCTTTGCTAGAGATGAATCCTTCTCTTCGCATACAAGCTAAGACAAGGTTTCGTCTTTTAATTGCAAGGTCATAGTTAGCAAGTGGTGAGTATATTGCAGGAGCATTCGGTATTGCTGCAAGAGTAGCCGCCTCTTCTAAATTGATTTGTGAAATTGATTTATTAAAATATAACCTTGCACCAGATTCTATTCCGTAGGCACCTTCTCCTATATATATCTGATTGAAGTAAATTTCTAATATCTCTTCTTTTGTTATGTTTCGCTCAATCTCAATTGCAAGCAATGCCTCCTTGATCTTGCGAGATAAACTTTTTTCTGGAGTTAAAAATAGAAGCTTAGCTAGCTGCTGTGTGATAGTAGAGCCACCTTGCGCGAATCGCATGCTCTTGATATCGTATAGTGCTGCTCGTAATATAGCTATAAAACTTATCCCCTCATGTTTGAAAAAGTTTCGATCTTCAATTGCAATGATCGCATTAATCATTACTTCTGGGATATCTCGATACTCAACCCAGATTCGCTTCTGTTGATAGATTTCAGCGATTCTATTTCCATTTCGATCTAGGACAACAGTGACAATATCTGGGCGGTAATTTTTTAGTGCATGTAGCGATGGCAGATCATTATAAAGCGAAAAGATTATACCAAATAGTATTCCAATTAATATTGCCCCAACAACCAGCAAAGGTTTTAAAAATTTACGATTAGGGAAAATTCTTAAGAGCGACATAGTTCTCAAACTCTAAGAGTTCTGCCTCCATCTACCATTATGACCTCTCCTGTAATGTAGTTAGTTTCGGTCAGGAAAATTAATGTCTTATTTAAATCATCCAGTGATCCGAACCGTTTTAGAGGGATCTTCTCAATAAGAGCTTCTTTTTCGTTATCACTGAAATTTGTTACAGGTTCTAAAATCGCACCTGGAGCAATTGCATTAACCCGGATGGTTGGAGCCAGTTCGTATGCTAGCTGCCTTGTTAGATTATAAAGTGCTGCTTTAGATGTAGTATAAGGAGTAAAAGAGGGCTTAACAAAAAAGGTGAATATATCTAACATGTTTATAATTGTCCCGCCACCAGCGGTATCATTCATCACCTTGGCTGCTCTATGAGATAAGACCGCTGGAGCGGCTAAATGAATCTGCTGAAATTTTAAAAATGTGTTGCAAGTTAAATCAGATTCTGTAGGAGGATAGAAAAGTGAGGCATTATTAACGAGCAGATCTAGCCGACCAAAACTATCATAGACCCGTTCAATCAGGCTTTCGACTGAATTATTATCCTCTAAATCTAAATGAAAGAGTTTAAAATGTTGATCGTCATTTTGCGATAGGTTAGATGTTGCAGCAATAGCATTGCTCTGATCACCACGGTAGGTTATGGCCAGATCATAGCCTTGATTGAGTAATGTTGAGGCAAAACTTGCGCCAACACGCTTTGTTGCTCCAGTAACTACCGCTACCTTATTTTTACTCAATCTGATCTCTATTTCCCGAACTATTCAACACAAGATCTAATTTACCATACCTGAAATGAAGTTTTGACAAGTTTTATTCTTCTGTGGTAGAAATATTGTAGATGTAAAATATTAAAAGTGAAATAGATATATTCAAGAGTTATTTATTTATGTCAGAGATAAATTCAACACAAACAGAATTGTTAGACGATAAGATACTTGCTAATGATATCGAAAGCGAGCTTTCTAATCGATTCATAGCGTATGCGTTATCGACAATTATATCGCGCTCACTGCCCGATATTAGAGATGGTCTAAAACCTGTTCATCGTCGGATAATGTTTGCGATGAAGGAGATGCGTTTAAGTGCCGATCAGCGATTTCGTAAAGCAGCAGCGGTTGTTGGTAATGTTATAGGTAAATTTCATCCACATGGCGATCAGGCGGTCTACGATGCAATGGTTCGCCTTGCACAAGATTTTTCACTCCGATATCCATTGGTTGAGGGTCAAGGCAATTTTGGTAATATTGATGGCGACTCGGCAGCTGCGATGCGATATACAGAGGTCAAACTTACAAAGCTTGCAGGTGAACTGCTTCGTGAAATAGATCAAGGGACTGTTACCTTTAAGGAGACTTATGATCAGCGTGCAACAGAGCCTGAACTTTTACCAGCTAGAATTCCGAATCTCTTAATCAATGGAACAACCGGTATTGCAGTTGGACTTGCAACTTCATTTCCTCCACATAATCTTGGCGAGATCATTGATGCTCTACTAATTTTGGTTGATAATCGAAATTCGACATTGGCAGATATTTTGAAGGTTGTCAAAGGTCCTGACTTTCCTACTTATGGTGAAATTGTTGCCAGTAAAAATGAGCTGCTAGATATTTATCAAACAGGAAAAGGTGGATTAAAAACTCATGGTCAATGGCATGTAGAAAAAGGGAAAAAAGGTCGATTCAATATTATTATTGACTCGATACCATATTCGGTTAACAAGAGCCGATTAATTGAAAAAATAGCCGATATTATTAGATCAAAGCGGCTAACTGATATTGTTGATATTCGGGATGAATCGACTGATATTGTAAGGATTCTACTCGAGCCACGATCGGCTACGGTGAATCCGAATAAGGTGATTGCATATCTTTTTAAACATTCTGAACTACAGATTAATTATCAACTTAATTTGACTGCACTCACGAAAGAGACTGTTCCAAAGCGTCATTCTTTAAAAGAAGCGTTAATTGCATTTCTTGATTTCCGTATCGAAACTATTATAAAGCGAACCCAATTTCGTATTAATAAGCTAACCGACCGTTTGAAAATATTAGAAGCGCTAGTTAAAATTTATAATAATATTGATAAGACTATAGAGATCATTAAGAGATCGAAAACAAAAGATGAGGCACGCAGTAAGTTAATAAGTAGCTTCAAATTAGATGAGATTCAAGCCAATGCAATTCTTGATTTACGATTAGCTTCAATTGTAGGCTTGGAGATTGCCAAAATTCAAGATGAAGAAAAGTCAGCCAAAAATGAATTAAAGCAGCTTAACCTATTGATTAATTCTAAAGCTCGCCTGAGAAAGTTAGTTAAAAATGAATTTATGCAACTTAAAAACGAGTATGGAGATAAGCGTAGAACAGTTATTAAGTCTACTCAGAAAGAGGAGATTGAGTATGATGAAGATAGCTACATTGTAGATGAAGAGTGTGAAGTTATAATTTCAAAGCATGGTCTGGCTAAGCGTATTAAACAGCTTAAGGATCTATCTACATTACGCTTTAAGGA
>JBLYYQ010000142.1:0-6319 GCA_048550035.1 Nitrospinota bacterium | reverse complement strand
CCTCTCTCGCCGCAGCGTTGAAATCGACCCAACGTGGCGGCACCAGCAATGCGGAGATGGCATCAAGCAATGTTGTCTTTCCCGCGCCGGACCGACCTACGAACAGAAAGCCCTGCTCTGAGATTGGGACGTTATGAGTACCGGAGAAGGTGCCCCAGTTGAAGACCTGAAGCTGAGACATACGAAACTGTTTCGGCTCGAAGAGGTTTTGCGTCCCTGCAATAGTACTCATTTATTATCATCCCCTGATTGCATCTCATCATCTTGTTCAGACAACCCCTCAGGCGCTCGCTTGTCGTGGTAAATTTGTGTCAGTGCCTGGATCTCTTCGGCGGAGAAAAGAAGCTTCAGCGTGGGTGAAACTTCAAAGCGATCCTCACTAGACCGAATCTTGCGCAAGATGTTGTGTTCCTTGGCCTTCTTAATCGATGCATGGATGCACTTCTCGAACCCCGACCGGTCGGTATTGCCGACCTGTTCGTAAACACCGAGAAACTCGACGATATCTTCAGTCGACACCACCGCACGGTCGCCATGGGCTTCGGCTTGGGTGAGTCGCTGGCGCAGGTGGAGTAGCAGAATGGAGTAGAGAAAGGTCAAATTGGCGCGGCGCAGGAGTCGGGGAACTTCCAGGTCACCCGTTTCCGCCTGACGGGTAAAGGCAACTTGCAGGTCGCGGTCAATTACCAACTGCAGAAACAGGTCAGATAATCGGCTGCAGATCGCCGTTTCATCACGAATCAGGATTGGCCAGAGCTTGGAGTGCCGCTGACCATCCAGTGACGGCCCAGTAAGTAGTTGCACCAATACCCGACGAGCATCCAGTGATAACTCGCCGCTGTCGCCACGATAGAGTGACTGGAATGACTCCTGTTCAGTATCCTCTGCCATCATCATATCTCCTTCTGACGCCCCATCTTCAGGCGCACTTTCTTCAGGCATAGAGTCAGACCAGTTCATCTAATACATCCCTCAAGAAATAGATTTTTGGAATTCGGGCACAGCGCCCCAGTTTGTCTTCCCCCACCCATTCCACCTTCTCGACACTATTGCCCTTGATGCCATGACGACTGCCCAGATCCAGCAGTCCGACCACA
Source organism: Nitrospinota bacterium (assembly GCA_048550035.1). Taxonomy (GTDB): domain Bacteria; phylum Nitrospinota_A; class UBA7883; order UBA7883; family JBLYYQ01; genus JBLYYQ01. The sequence goes on along the minus strand of JBLYYQ010000142.1, from coordinate 5,222 downwards.
CTGCCCAGTCCCTGCGAGGCCGGAAAGTACTCCAATACATCACCAATCGAGACCTGGTCACGCTGTTCGAGCAAGGAAGATACATGTTCTTTCAATGTGCGAAAGTCGATCTCTGACTGCGCCACCAATTCACTGAACGATTCCAGATCGATGGGCGGTGATTCCCCCTCACACATCGCCTCTGGCTTCGCCTGCAATGACGGGTCATAGAGTACCCATTGGGAGAGGGAACGCAAGCTGCTGCTGCTCAGATCAAGGGAATACTCCAGAGACTCGGTTGCCTTGACTTCATTCTTGACCGTTAGTGCGGCACGTTGAGCCTCCTTAAGTAGCTGGCTAACACGGCGCTGCTCGAGATAGTCACGACTTTGCACGAAGTGTTTAAGACTACTGGCAAAGGTCTTAAACACCTTATGGACCGCGCCACCCTGATTAAGTAGATTATTGGACAAGCGCCGGAGAAAACGGCCCTCCCGCCTGTCCAGTTCACTGGCAAACTCGCGTGACATCACACTTTCTATGGATTCTTCCAACATCGCCGTCTGCTCGAAATCCATGAGTAGACGCCAGAAGGCGGAGAAGGTCCGACCTGCCTCGCTCTCCGCGATCAGATCGATGCCAGCAAACAGTGAGTCGAGCACCTCGCCCCGATTGCCATCGCTATCTATAATGCGCTCCCGCAACTCCCGATTGAGCTGTTCGAACTGATCACGCACCCGGCGAAAATCGCCCGTCAGATCATCAGCAAGGGAAATGATCTCCCGCGTCCGCTCTAGGGCAGTATCACGCGGTAGAACGCGCATCTGTCCCTTCTGGATTGCATTGATCTCCTTGTCTATTCGTGCCTGCTCCGCCTGCAGGCGGTCGATTCGGCGGGATTTATCGGTATCGGTATCCTCGGCCAGCCCGACCAGGGACTGGATCACCAACGACAGGCGGCTCTCGGTCGCCGCCGAATGGGGTTCAGCTATGGCGGACACAAACCGAATCGCCTCTACTGTGGCCGTCGAGAGTTCATACTCCTCCTCGGTGGCACCTGGCGGGAATCGCCTTGCGAGGTACCCGTCATTCAACCAGTTCAACACATAAGCCTGTGCCGTCTGCGGAAAATCGTCCCCTTGAGCACGAAGATCTTCCAGATCCAGCGTCAGCCGATCAAACAGAACCGAGGCTGGAAGGCTGCGCTCCTCTTCATAGAGATGTGACTGCAGCAGACCAACGACCGTCGCCCCGTTGGTAGAGGCGAGTAACCGCCACAGCGGCTGATTGCGTATGCGGCGGTAAATGGCGATGGTTTTGTCCGCTTTCATTCTGATCTAGTCTTAGTGGTAGCTACTGCTTACAGTTCGCTAACCGTCAGAATCCTTATTGTATTTTGGATTTTTCCCTTGACTCCGCTCAAATAAATGTGATAACTATAGTCCCATACTATCCTAATTTTAACAGAATTGAGCTCTACGGTCAATCAGAAGAACCATACATAGATACTACTTGCAGATAGCAAACATAAGTGTAGGATAGGTTTTGTTGATTATGGAGTTTACCAGCTCATCGTCCCAAGCGATAGTCCTCTCTGTTCAAATAAAAGCAATTGTTCTTTCTCTATTTTCATGCTAATCTGTCCCCGCACTCTCCTTACTTTAAGAAAATAGTGCTTGCAAACTATTGATTTTATTAATGTTTTTATATTTGAACGCTCTATTATATACTGTAACATATGAAATTTTTTACACTTTTCAAATCTGATAATAGGTTTGAATTTATTACTGATATTATTCAAGAGAAGTTTATCTGGAACATTATCCCTAAGATTAATCAACTAATAGCTCGCAAATTTGAAAATTATCAATATGAGCAGCTTGATCAATTGAAATCATTTGGTAAGATTGTCAAACTATATAATAGTGATAATTCACTTTACGAAATTTCGCTACATATTGAAAACTCTATTCTACTTCCAGCTGATTTTTATTCAAAAGGAGGCATCCTGATAGAAAAGAATACTTTCTTAGAACAAGGAGCTATTATTAAAGCTCCTACAATCATCGGTTCTGATAGTGAAATAAGGCAGTCTGCCTACATTCGTGGCAATGTGATAATCGGAAATAATAGTATTGTAGGTCATACAACTGAAATAAAAAATTCTATTCTTATGGATCACTCTGCGGCAGGTCATTTTGCATATATAGGCGATTCAATTATTGGCTCATATGTCAATCTTGGAGCTGGCACGAAAATTGCTAATTTAAAATTTCGTCTGGAGTCTGATATTCGAAATGGAAATTATAATGAGATAACGGTATATGCTAATCAGAAATCTTATAATACTAACCTAACGAAGCTAGGTGCAATTATTGGCGATTATGTTGAAATAGGTTGTAATGTGGTTACCTCACCTGGCACATTTATCGGGGCTGGATGTTGGGTTAGTCCTGGCATTATGTTGCCACCGGCCGTTTATCAAAGTGAGCAAAGAATCAAGTCTGCAACGAAAATTGAACTAAGGAGCAAGCGATGAGTTTGAAATTTATTTTTACTACCACCCTCTCGTTGATATTATCTATAACTTTAACATTGATTTCATACGAGGCGTCTGCTGATTCAAAACTGTTTGAAAAAAAATCGCGAGATGGAAAAGTTGTTGTTACCGGGAATAGTAACAAGCAAGATCTAAAATTTTATATCGATGACAACCTTATCGCATGGCAATTTGATGATGCGAGGCGTAAAGCATTATATCCGATCTTGTTTTTAGATCATGATATTGATAACGCTGCTATTCTTGGAATGAGTACAGACGATAGCATTATTGTATTACATCAGTATCAAGCAGCGAAAGTAAATATTGTAGAGCAAAATGAAACTTTGATAGATGCGATACAGGAATTTTCATATCTAGGAAGTGACTATTTTAATGGTAAAAATCTTAATATCGCACTGAAAAAACCATCACGGTGGATTGGAAAATCAGAGCAGAGCTTTGATTATATTACTGTAGATTTACGCTCATTTAAACTCACACCTAAATTGATCAAAACCATCAAATCTAAGCTGACAGAGCAAGGAGCATTTGCTCTTTGGGTGCCACTTGGCGCTTATGAGAAACATGAGTTATTTACCATCATAGACTGGTTTAATCAAGAGTTTGATGGTGCAACATATTGGTATTCTAATATCAATCCACTCCGCTCTGACATACTTATGCTTGGATTTAAAAATCAAAAGCCACTAACTCTTGACACTCTGCGCAAAAAAAGTATTTACTCGCAACGCTCGTTACTTGAACAGAGTAATTTCTATAGCCTCCTCTCATTCTACATCACAGATGGCAATAAATTTAATCAAGCAAAAAGCAGCCTCAATGATGACTTTTCATCTATAAAAAGACGTGTTAAATATAAGCATCCTAATAATGATGCAGGTTATAAAAGGTCAGCTGACAACTTTATTGCACTTGCCAACTATCGAGCAGATTCATCAACCCTTTTTAATACTCCTGACAAAAAAATTGTTGATAAATTAAGAAAATATTTTGATGCACGATCCAGCATAATTGATGGTCAGATGGTCGCAGCCAAAACTGGAAAAGTAAATGATCAATTAGTACATTATGACAAAGCTGCAAAAATTGTCAGTGATGAGCCATATCTTGGATTCTGTTACTATAGTTTAGGTGAGGTATATTATAGAAATCGACTCTTCGATCAAGCAGTTTCGCTACTTGAGAAATCACGCGATGCTAATCAATCAAATCCGATGATTCGAACTTTACTAGGACTTGCCTATGAAAAAACATTGCAATATAATAAGGCAAGTGACGAGTTTGCAGCTGCCAAGAAAATTGATCCTAATTACTCATACATTAAGATTGGTACTACCAAAAACAAATCTGCTCACAATCCTATAAAACCGTGATAACAATATCAGTGTAAGTTAGTAAATAGAGCTTGTGAGGGTAGCACCACTTTACGGATGGAAATAATATTGCAGAGGAAGTTTAGCTATTACTATCAATTTCACTCTTCAACTCTTCCTTAGAGCGAACACCAACAATCTGTTTTACAATTTTGCCATTCTTGAACAGTAGGATTGTCGGTATCGATCGTATCCCATATTCAGTTGCAATTTTGTTATTCTCATCGACATTAACTTTGCCAATATTAACTTTATCTCCATATTCAGCTGCAAGTTCGTCAATTATCGGACCAACTATGCGGCAAGGCGCACACCACTCAGCCCAAAAATCAACCAGCGATAGCATTTCTGATTTTAAAACTGTACTATCAAAATTGTCATCAGTAATTTCTAGTGTCGAATTAGCCATATAATCAATCCCTATCTGTTTTGTTAGTTCGTTATTTAAACACTATCTAATCTAAAATTAAAAATCAAGTAAAATCATCAGCGGATGTTATCAAATTTTTATCCGTTCAATTTTATTTTTATCCACCCACCCTACTAGCTGATTGGAGAGCTCTATCTTTGCAAAACTGCCTTCGTATGAGAGAATTTTTAAAATTGTTGCTTCATGGGCAGTCAATATATGATCAGAGTTAATGCTGCTATTTCGATAGACTTTGGCTTCTTTACTTGTCACTACTCCTCTATTATCGTGATAAGAAAAATAAAACTTTAATAATCCAAATGAAGATGTAAGAAAAAATAGAACTAAAAGTAATAGCGTGACCTGTTCTGCCGCTTCGCTTTTGGTCTTGAAAATCATAAAGATAGTCGAAATTGCTAATAAAAATACGATTATTACTCCGATTGATAATATCTGATTATAAGAAATTTTGTATAATAGCCCAGATTGAATCATCAATTCATCTTCCATATCGACTTTATTAAACTTGATCTTGTTCAGTTCTTTAATTGCTATTAAAGCATTCTTATGAGCCGGTTCGTAAAGTAACGCACGGTTAAAATGGAGCATTGCTTTGCCTAGATTACCTAACTGAAAATAGGCAAATCCTCTGTTATATTCTAACTCTGGATTTGCAACTGTAAGTTTATTATAACTTTCAAGCGCTAAGCTGTATGAGCTCTCACGAACGAGTCGATTACCTTCATTATAGAAAGTGGTAGATTCATCAATCACTGTTGTCGCAACAGTGAGAGCAATTATGATCGAAAGTATGTTCATTATGTTACTTTTGCTATTTTCCTAATTATAGTTTCTAAACGATTATAGAGATCAGTAATATTGTAATCATCAGATGAAT
>JBLYYQ010000141.1:0-5002 GCA_048550035.1 Nitrospinota bacterium | reverse complement strand
GGAGCTGATACTCCCCATCGAGTCATCAATTGTGAGGTAGTATAGTATTTGCGTCTCAATGATTTCTTAGTATCAAATATTTTAGGAGGTTCCTCTCCTGTTTTGCCTAAGTTTGCTTTATCTATCATTTTTTTAATCCTTCCTTTAGTTAAACTTCCATATAGTGCTTGATATCTATTCGCCCTACTAATATAATTATAATTAATTAAAAGTTTCAATGTCAATCATAATTTAAAGAAAACTTTACGTGGGTAAGGCTAAGCTTATTGATCTGGGTAATAGGATTAAGACTATTCGCGGATCACGATCGCTGATGGAATTTGGTAGGCTGATTGATGTCTCACACACTTCCGTTAAGGCGTACGAGGATGGGAATCATTATCCAAAACATGATACAATGCTTGCAATTGCAAAGGTTGGCAGAATTGATATTTTGTGGCTTATTTATGGTGACTCGTTGCCAGAAGATATCTATTCGTCTAGTAGACTTGAGATCAAGATTGTTCGGTCCAAAGCTTATGATACTCGGCAACTAGAAGAGCCTAATTTTGACAACTATGTGAGTGTTCCTCTGGTTGATGCAAAAAATGCTGCAAATGCTCATCTCATTAGAGAAAGTAATATCATTGACCATCTGTTGTTGCATTCTAGATTATTGAATAATAAGAAGGTTTCTGACAATATCGTGGCATGCAGTATCTCTGGCAATTCTATGGAACCTTCCTTAGCCGATAAAGATATTATTATTATTGATCGTGGGATTGACAAAAACTATATTGAGCATAATGTGGTTTATGCAGTTTATGATGGCAAATATATTACAGCCAATATGCTCCATGTTGATGGAGAGAATATGTTCATTGTACCTTTACCTCCAAGCAAGCATATTTCAAAAGTTGCTTCTAAACATAAAAGTAACCTAATTGTCGGCATAGTTTTAGGAGCTTGGCATAATTTTGAGATGAAACCAGTAGAATAAAATTTCTAGTGGGGTACCCTGTTTTAGATCTACTCTAAAAGCGATAATTATTGTGAAAAATACTCTTCAATAGGATGAAAATTTGAACTAAAAATATGAAAAGTCATACTTTAATAATCTAATTTTTTTTATTAATTTGGCTTTTTTAGAAAGAAAAATCTCACTATTCAATAAGATTGTGTTGCACTAATCTCTCCAAATTTGACTTATCTTAGTGATATTTCTACCACTGACCATTATTGAACAATAGTTTTATAATGAAATCTTTACTAATTTTTTGAGCGATAACTCTTGAGATAAACAGAGTCGTTAAACTGTCTGTATCAATGACTTAACTTCTGTAATCGTTCTCCTCTTTTTTCCTTAAAATTTCCTGATAAGTAGTTATATAGTACTGATAGATGTAGGCGAGCATAAGTATTAAAATAGTAAGCTAGTAATGATGATTCAATTTCAAATTGAAGGCTTATTTTCTAACATAAAAGAGATCAGGTAATTGAAATTTTGCCATATAATGTCGAAGTAGAGCAATAAGAGAGATATAGGTTGAAAAGTTAAAGAATAGATTGTCACACCGCTTTTTTTATGTAAAAATTAGGAAATATGTGCATCTAAGAACTTTTTTGAATGAGAATAATGAGGGAAGGTTATGGCAGAAAATAGGTTGAAGATATGTGAGTTAGTATTACGTGATGGGCATCAATCGCTTTTGGCGACGCGGATGAAAACAGAGCATATGCTCCCTATCTGTGAGAAGTTAGATAACATTGGCTACTGGGCAATAGAGATGTGGGGTGGAGCAACTTTTGATGCTTGTATAAGATTTCTAAACGAAGATCCGTGGGAGCGTGTTCGGAAGTTAAAAAAACTGATGCCAAAGACTCCATTTCAGATGTTATTACGTGGTCAGAATCTGGTTGGATACCGTCATTATGCAGATGACCTTGTTCGTAAGTTCATAGATCTATCAACAGAAGCTGGGATTGATAATTTTCGAATATTTGATGCATTAAATGATCTTCGCAATCTTGAGACCTCTATTGACCAGGTTAAGAAGAATGGGAAGCATGCACAAGGTGCAATATCGTATACAACATCACCTGTCCATAATAATCAGGTATTTGTTGATATGGCCAAGCGGTTAGAAGATGCTGGTTGTCACTCAATCTGTATTAAAGATATGGCTGGTCTTTTGGCACCATCACCAGCTGAGGAACTAATTTGTGCTATAAAAGAGTCGGTTAATTTGCCACTTCATCTCCATACCCATACGACCTCAGGTTATGCGCTCTTAACAATGACAAAGGCAATCGATAGTGGGATCGATATTGTAGATACAGTATTATCACCTTTATCAATGGGAGCATCCCATAGTCCGACAGAGACTATTGTCTCATCGTTAATCGGTTCAAAACGAGATACAGGCCTTGATCTTGACAAGATCATTGAGGCGTCAGAATATTTTGTTGATGTCAAAGAGGAATATAGTGCATTTCAATCTTCATTTACAGGAGTAGATGTAAATGTTTTAAAATCGCAGGTGCCAGGTGGAATGATTTCCAATCTAGAATCGCAACTCAAACAGCAAAACGCTATTGACAAGATTCAAGATGTATTAAAAGATCTGCCAGAGACTCGCAGAGAACTAGGCTATCCACCATTAGTTACGCCAACGTCACAGATAGTCGGAACGCAGGCGGTATTAAATGTAATGATGGGTCGCTACAATGTTATCTCTAAAGAAGTTGAGAGCTTGATTGCTGGTAGATATGGGAAAGTTCCAGGAACAGTTGATCCTAAACTGTTAGAGAAAGTCTGCGGTGAGGATGGTCCTATTACTGTTCGACCTGCCGATTTATTAAAGCCAGAGTGGGATGCATTGTTAGCTGAAGTCAAGAGCGAACATGGTATTGATGAGCCTGAGGATGTAATTATTTTTGCACTCTTTCCACAGATCGCAAAAAAGTATATTGAGAATAGAGGCAAGCCGCCAACCGAAACTTTTAAGAAAGTAGAAGCACCGCCAGCTACTAGTACGCCTGCAGCTACTACAAGCAGCAGCAACCATTTCAAAGTTAAGGTTGATGGCAAAGATTATGATGTTGTTATTGATGAATTATCAGCCATATCAGCTACCCCATCAACAGGAGCATCACCATCACCATCGCCAGTAGCTACAACCGGAGGAGAGCCTATCAATTCGAAGCTTTCTGGTTCTGTCTGGAAAGTGCTAAAAAAAGTTGGCGATCCGGTGGAGACTGATGAGACTGTTATAATCCTAGAAGCGATGAAGATGGAAACTGAGGTCAAATCAGATAGAGCTGGAGTAATAACTACTATTGATGTAGCAGAAGGGAGTGCAGTTCAGGTTGGCGATAGACTCTTTAGCGTTGGAGGTTAAAGAGCTATAATCTACTGGCGCTTATTTTTTAAGTAAAATGTAAGTGCACCATAGATTGCAGCAACTCTTCGTCTCTCTTCTACATCGTCAGTGATTGGAGTCACTACTGAGGCTGGGCAGAAAAAGTTGATACATAGTATAGATATCGATATTGAAGCTAGAGCAGCAAAGACTGCCCCCATCCCTAGCAATGAGACAATTAATGCAGCACTTAAGATTTCCATATATCTGCCCTAAAAAAGAAAGTTAAAGATAGAGGTTATGAAAGTTGATCCTTTCTCTATGATAAGCTCTGTATGTCCAGGCGACATTATATCAACTTGATCACCACCAAATAGTGCCAGAAAAACACCAGCGGCAACAGCAGTTCCAATAACTCCGGCAACATTAGGTCCCATTGCATGCATAATAAGGAAGTTATGCGGATCAGCCTCTTGTCCCACCTTTTGTGATACTCGCGCAGCCATCGGAACAGCACTAACTCCAGCAGAACCGATCAACGGGTTTACTTTACCGCCAGTTACGACCATTAAAAGTTTGCCAAGCAAGAGACCGCCAGCGGTTGCCGACATAAATGCAAATAGACCAAGCATAATAATTTTAATAGTCTCTAACTTTAGAAAAGTATCAGCGGTCATTGAAGCACCTACCGATAGAGCTAAAAATATTGTAACAGTATTGATCAGATCTGTTTCAGCAGTTTCAAGGAGCCGTTTTGTGACGCCACTTTCTCTAAATAAATTGCCAAGCATTAACATTCCAATTAGAGGGGCAGCTGCAGGTAGTAATAAGATGGTTACAATTGTAGTGCAGATTGGGAATAATATTTTTGCCCGTTGTGAAACAGGTTTTAGCTGTTCCATCTTAATTTTTCTCTCTTTTTCAGTTGTCAAGAGTCGCATGATAGGAGGTTGTATAATAGGAACAAGCGACATATATGTATAAGCTGCAACCGCTATAGGTCCTAAAAGATGTGGCGCCAGCTTATTTGCAAGAAATATGGAGGTTGGACCATCAGCACCCCCTATTATTCCAATGGCAGCTGCCTCTTGAAGATTGAATCCAATCAGAACTGCCACAATAAGAGTTATGTAAACACCAATCTGAGCAGCAGCACCCAAAAACAGGGTTGACGGATTTGATAATAGAGGACCAAAATCTGTCAATGCTCCAACACCTAAAAATATTAATGGCGGCCAGATCTCACTCTTTACACCAAGATAGAAATAGTAAAGCAGACCACCGTCATCAGTTACAGCCATGTGAGACATCGGGAGATTTGCTAATATTGCTCCAAAACCAATTGGGACTAGAAGTAGTGGTTCAAACTCTTTTGCGATCGCAAGATAGAGTAAAAGTAAAGAAATAGCGATCATAGAAGCTTGGCTAATTGTCAATGCTTGAAAGCCGGTCATCGCTAACAATCGCTCAAAAGCAACTATTATAGATACATTTTCCATTTTTCTTCTGTTTTGTTATAAGTTCGCAGATAAAATCTAATGACCAAATCGTAGCATAATTGACTTAACTTTGAAAAATATTTTATTTGCATGCTTTGGTTAGGTTAAGATTAGATTTAAAAAAGTATTACCAACTAAATGAGTCAAATGAAAAATTTGTTC
>JBLYYQ010000140.1:0-6229 GCA_048550035.1 Nitrospinota bacterium | reverse complement strand
GCAGATGCCGACGGTTTCAGTCGCGACCGACCTTGATGGCAAAATCACCAAAGGACTTGGTGCGAGCTTCTCCAAAGAGGCGTCGGCCTATACCCAGCAGCTCAAATCGAAACTCGAAGGAATCAGTAGCTTTGTTATCAACCGTGTAAAAATCATTGCAGGATATATCAAAGATGCTACAGTAATCTTCTTGCTAGCTATTTATCTAACTAAGGCAAAGAATAAAATTATGAGTTTGCAAAAAACCGTAACCCCAAAAGAATGGTAGTTTGAACATTATGGAAACAGCTGATATATTGATCGTTGGTGCTGGCATTATCGGTATGGCTACCGCACTAGAATTGCAGACCCGCTATCCATCTTCTCGTATTACGGTGCTAGAAAAGGAAGCTGCCCCAGCGCTACATCAGTCAAGATACAATTCTGGCGTCATACATGCGGGAGTCTACTACAGACCAGGTAGCCTAAAGGCACGATTCTGCCGTGAAGGTGTACAAACAAGCGAAGCCTTTTGCTCTGAGCACAGCATCCCATTTAAACGATTGGGAAAGCTAATCGTCGCAACAAGCGAGGCTGAGGTCACTCCTATGGCAAATCTTGCTAAGCGAGCTCGTCAAAACGGCATTGTTATTGAGGATATTGATCAGGTAGGATTGCGGCAGATGGAACCATATATCAACGGTGTAGCAGCAATATATTCTCCTTCTACCGGCATTACCGATTACAAATATATGACTGAAGTGATGGCAAAGCTCTTTAGATCACGCAATGGAAAGATATGCTACGGAGAACGAGTAATTACGGGTCGTGAAACAGAGGCTTCTATGTCGATAATCACCTCTAAAGGGAGAATAGAATCTGACCGCGTTATCACTTGTGCTGGTCTGCATTCTGATAGATTGATTCTTGCTTTCGGACAAAACCCAGGTTACCGCGTGATTCCATTTCGGGGCGAGTTTTTCCGACTGATGAATCAGCCAGATAACCTAGTCAGCCATCTGATTTATCCGGTACCAGATCTTAAGCGTCCATTCCTTGGAGTTCATTTAACGCGTAAAATCGCAGGAGATTTCACTGTTGGACCAAATGCTGTGTTAGCGTTCAAACGTGAAGGGTACCGACTAATGGACATATCCCTAAAAGATATGATTGATACATTTAGCTATCCTGGCTTTTGGCGTATGCTAGCACAAAACGTAGGTCCCACTATGTCGGAACTACTCATCTCTGCCTCAAAACTAGCATACCTGAAACGTATACATAAATACTGTTCAAAGATTCAGTATTCCGATCTTAAGCCCTATCCAGCAGGCGTCCGTGCTCAGGCGGTGGCACCAGACGGCAAAATAATTGACGATTTCCTATTCGTTCAAACCAAACGTTGCCTGCATGTCGGTAATGCACCATCACCTGCTGCAACATCGGCAATGCCGATTGCAAGACACATTGCAAACCAGTTGTACATTGACTCAGATGCTTAGATTTGGTTCTTCATTGAGATAGTTCCCCAAGTTATTTACTAATGATTTACTATCTTTAAAAGCATTCGCTTCAGAACATACAATATCTAGAATCGCAAACCTTGAACTGGTTATGCAAATCTTCTAATCTAGCCTTTTCAATCTATATGTGAATAGCTGAAAATGTATCATTGCTAACTATCAGATATACCCTTTTACAATTTTCAAGTAGATACTTGAAAAGATTTGTCACAAGCTATCACCTCATAGCCATCTTTCAATAGAGCTTTTGCAGATGTAGGAGTAACATACTCAACTGCATTAGTAACTAAGGCAACTTTTTTGTTCATAAGTTTTTCTGCTTGTTACTCAGGATAGGTACCTTTATGTGACATAGCTTTAAAATAAAGATGAGTATATCTTTTTACTATTATCATACTGATTTTGTTGCTTAAACTTTTTGAAAGATTTCAACGCAAAGTCCAGATGATACTTAGTTGCTGTTTTCGCTGCATTTGGGTCTAGATCCATAATGGCATCTACCATTGCCCTATGTTGCTTAGCAATTCGGTCAATAAAGCTACTGTCACTATAATAACTATCAAGATATGCTGTCAGAACCCCTTCTGTAACTTGGATAATGCTACGTGTGAATTGAAACAATACGACATTATGTGATGCTTCAACAACAGATAGATGAAATTTTGAATCTGCACGTACTTTGTCAATGCTTAGGCTATTTTGCTTTTGCACTTTCACAACATTATGATACATTTTCCAAATTTTATCCCTATCTTTATATGTTGCGTTTGTTGCAGCATCGTGAGCCGCAACAGCTTCCATCTCTTTACGAACACAGATAGCATCAAAGTCAGCATTAGGCTGATTTTTGAGTATATCAATTAACGAATTAGCAACCCCTCCATCAACTGATTTTGATACAAAGGTTCCTCGACCTTGATATACCTCTATTAGACCCTTTGATACAAGCTTTTGTATCGCTTCACGCAACGAGACACGAGAAATTTGTAACCTCTCAGATAGTTGTCTTTCTGTCGGTATCTTTTCTCCTGGTTCAAAAGTTCCGTCTATAATCATTTGTTCTATTTGCTGTGCAACTTGATCAGATATTTTAATTTTTCTCATAGATCCCACTATTAGTAATTGGTCATACCATTCTATGTAAATCTATCAATGAGTCAACTCTTATTTATTAATAGCAGTAATAAATTTAGCAGATTGAGCCTAATATCAGTGGTAACTTGTTGATATTAATCAGTTTCGGAAAAAAATAAATTTAAATATTGATATTTAGCTAGAACTAAACTAATATGATGAAAAAGACATATCTTTATACCAATTTTTAGGAGGCCCAACATGAAAAGTAAACTGCCTATTATTTTCGTTTCTATTGTTATATTGCTGATAAGCGTACCCTCTTATGCAATAGATAATATCCGCTGGAAGATGCCTATTGCTTTTAAATCTACTCTACCAGCATTAGGGACACCTTCTAAATATGCTGCAGATCAACTAGATAAAGCAAGTGGTGGCAAAATTAAAATTAAAATATTTGAACCAAACAAACTAGTACCTCCGTTTGAAATATTAGGTGCGGTCAGTAGTAATAAAGTAAGTGCTGGCTATACTTGGATAGGTTATGATGCCGGAACAGTTCCAGCTTTACCTCTGTTTGCAGCAGTCCCGTTTGGGTTAAAGCCTTGGGCGTTTATCTCTTGGTACTATGAAGAAGGTGGGCATGACCTGTTACAGCAAGTATATAAGAATAAAGGATATACCGTTCATGCCGAACTTTGCGGAATCATAGGTCCTGAAACTGCAGGTTGGTATAAAAAGCCAATTAATAGCCTCAAAGATTACCAAGGCTTAAAGATACGCTTTGCAGGTCTAGGCGGTAAAGTTTTAGGAAAACTAGGAGCATCAGTAAGCATGATGCCAGGCGGTGAAATTTTCCAATCCTTAGAGAAGGGAACAATAGATGCAACAGAATTTTCTCTTCCTAAAATAGATCAGTTATTAGGCTTTGATAAGGTTGTTAAGTACAACTTGTTTCCAGGCTGGCATCAACAGTTCACCGCTTCTTATATGCTTATAAATAAGGGTAAGTACGACAAACTCGGGGCTGATACTAAAGCCTTAATTCGTAATATATGTATGGCATCAACTCTAAAAGGTTTAGCAGAAAGTGAGGCTCAACAAGGTGAAGTTATGGCTGGGTTTAAAGCAAAAGGGATAATTGCGAAAAAGTTACCTAAAGATATTTTGCGCAAACTAAAAGTTGTAACTGAAGAAGTATTAGCAGAAGAAGGAGCAAAAGATGCTGATTTCAAAAAAGTATCTGATAGTCAATTGAAGTTCTCCAGTAGCTATAATCTCTGGGAAAGTTTTGCCTATTTGCCATCTGATTTATAATTCTTGATTATTCTGTATGGGGGATTTCCCCATACAGAATATAAATAATGAAGATGAAAAAAATTACTGATATAGAAACAATAGTCCTTACAGAAGTAGTCCCTACAGAACACCTTGTCGTAAAGGATACAAAGATCTCCTCGATCGTTGACTCAATTATTGATAAGATAGGAAAAGCATCTGCGTGGCTATGGCTACTAGTAGTTTTAGTTACTATATCTAGCGTTATTTTGCGTTACGTTTTTAAAAGTGGGTTAGTTGCATTAGAAGAATTATCTTGGTATTTATACGGCATTGCTTGGTTACTTTCACTTAGTTTTGGTTTTGTTGACGATAGCCATGTCCGTGTTGGGATATTTTATGAAAAGTTTTCTAATGAACGAAAGCTTTGGATTGAGTTGATAGGTAGTATGGTTTTATTATTACCGTTCTTGTTAATAGTGATAATAGACTCTACCCCTTATTTTATAGACTCTTTTATAGCTGCTGAAAGCTCCATAGCTCCAGCGGGATTATCATATAGATGGATAGTTAAAATATTTATCCCGATCTCTTTTCTTTTATTGTTGGTGGCAGCACTATCTAGGCTCTACAAATGTATCTACACTTTAAGTCATAACTCACAAAGGAATGAAAAATGAGTTATGAAGAAATAATGGTTATTGCCATGTTTTCAACTTTCATTATGCTCCTTTTAACTGGTTATCCAGTAGCATGGGTGTTAGCTGGAACTGCAGTTGTTTTTGCAACTATAGGTCATATTATGGTTGATAGTTTTAATGTTAATCTATGGTTTGCATGGAGTAGTAGCATGCAACTTATGCCAGAGAGACTCTGGGGAATTATTAATAAAGAAACTTTAGTTGCACTCCCAATGTTTATTCTTATGGGTATAGTTCTAAACAGCTCTGGTGTTGCTGAAAAGCTAATGGATAATACTGTTAAACTATTTGGTAGCGTTAGAGGTGGATATGCGATAACTGTTATATTGATAGGTGTATTGCTAGCTGCATCTACTGGAATTGTTGGTGCTTCTGTTGTGCTACTAGGGATGCTATCTATCCCTGTAATGTTAAAGAATAACTATAGCAAAACTTTAGCTGTGGGGACTACTTGTTCGGTTGGAACATTGGGGATACTGATACCTCCTTCTATTATGTTGGTATTAATGGCAGATCAAATAGCAAGTCCCAATGCATCTATAGGCGATCTTTTTATGGGTGCATTTTTACCAGGTTTTTTGTTAGCTTCTTTATATATAGCTTATGTAATTATTTATGCTTGGTTGAAGCCAGATGTTGCACCAGCTGCAAAAGATGGGCAAGTTTCAATGCAGACTATCTTTAACATATTACTTGCGATTATACCTACCGCTTTACTTATTATTGCAGTATTAGGTTCCATATTTTTTGGTATTGCGACCCCAACAGAAGCTTCTGGAGTTGGTGTTATGGGAGCATTGTTACTTGCTTTTATCAATAAAAGACTTAATTTGACAACTATTAGAGAATCTTTGTATCAAACTTCAAAGACTACAGCTTTTATTTTTGCAATTTTTGTTGGGGCAACTGCTTTCTCTGTGGTTTTGCGTGGTCTTGGAGGGGATGAAGTTATTGAGCAGACATTAATGGGATTTGATTTTTCACCATTTACTATTCTACTGTTTATATTATTTATCACTTTCCTACTTGGATTTTTCTTAGATTGGGTAGAAATAGCTTTAATCATTTTACCATTAGTATCGCCTATTGTAGAAAATCTAGGGTTCAATCTTACATGGTTTGCGATTTTATTTGCCATGTGTTTACAGACCTCTTTTATCACTCCCCCTGTTGGGTTTGCTTTATTTTATATGAAAGGGGTTTGTCCTGACGAGGTAACAATTAAAGATATTTATATAGGAGTTATCCCTTTTATTATTCTACAAATTTTCGCTATATTGATTGTCTTATATTGGCCACCAATAGTAACTTGGTTGCCATCTATTGCTTACTAATTTTTTTAAGGATATTATATATGAAAGCTCATATTATCGGATTCGGTCATACCAAGTTTGCTAATCACAAAAACAAAGATTTAGAAGATTTAATCGTAGAAGTTACCAAAGAGGCATTGGATGATTCAAATGTCGATGCAAAAGATATTGATGAGATTTTTCTTGGAAACTTTAATGAAGGTTTTGTCAATCAAGGATTTCCTTCATCGCTTGTTATGCAAAATCAACCAGATTTTCAGTTCAAGCCTATACATCGTTTGGAAAATGCTTGTTCTACTGGTAGTGCTGCTGTTCAAGCTGCAGCTAGAGCAGTCCGTAGTGGAGAGGTTAAAAGAGCTTT
>JBLYYQ010000139.1:0-3490 GCA_048550035.1 Nitrospinota bacterium | reverse complement strand
TGCCACCTATGTCGCCAATGAAGGGAAAATGGTACTCATTGTCGATGAATCTGATGCTGACAAAACCTTAAGTATTATGAAGAAAAATAGTTTAGGTCAAAGTGCTACAATTGTCGGTAAGGTCGTCAAAAAGCGTAGTAGTAATGTATTTATTGAATCGTTAGTTGGTGGTGCAAGGATAGTCCACAAACTGCAAGGTGAAATTTTACCTAGAATCTGTTAGATTAACCTTTTTACTTACTTGCCAGAAGATCTTTTAGAATCTTTGTCATGACCTCGATAGGTTCTAGTCGGTGAAAACTCACCTAACTTATGTCCGACCATGTTTTCAGTCACATATACAGGAATAAACTTTTTACCGTTATGTACGGCAAAGGTGAGTCCAACAAAATCTGGAGTGATAGTTGAGCGTCTAGACCAAGTTTTGATAATCTTCTTAGTCGCCTGCTGTATCATCATATCAACTTTTTTCTGGATAGAGTCTTGAACGTAAGGCCCTTTTTTAAGTGATCGTGCCATTAATTATTTTCGCCTCTTAACAATCATACTATTAGATTTATTCTTTTTGTTTCTGGTCTTAAACCCCTTTGTTGGTTGTCCCCATGGAGTAACAGGATGACGTCCACCAGAGGTTTTACCTTCGCCACCACCATGTGGATGATCGATAGGGTTCATCGCAACTCCACGGACTTTAGGGCGATGCCCTAACCAACGCGATCGACCAGCTTTACCAATTACTCGTTGCTCTTGAACAGCGTTTCCTACAACTCCTAGCGTGGCCATACAGTTTACAGCTGTCTTTCTAACTTCAGACGACCTAAGTCTAAGTAGAGCAGTTTTACCTTCTTTTGCCATTAACTGAGCAGAACCACCAGCAGCCCTTATTAATTTCGCACCTTTGCCAGGTATTAATTCTATACAATGAACAAGTGAACCAACAGGAATATTTGCTAATGGCAGTGCATTACCAGGTTTAATCGGAGCATCTGGCCCTGAAACAATCTCGGTACCAGCTTTTAACGATTCCTCAGCAACTATATAACGTTTCTCACCATCTAAATAGTGTAGCAATGCAATATTGGCAGACCTATTTGGGTCATATTCAATTGTTGCAACCTTTGCTGGCACTCCTGTTTTATCACGTTTGAAATCAATTATTCTAAGCTTTCGCTTATGACCACCACCTCGACGGCGGACAGTTACTCGCCCTAAATTGTTCCTACCTGATGCACGTTTCTTTGCTTTTGTAAGTGACTTTTCAGGCTTGCTGACTGTAAGCTCCTTAAAGTCACTCCCAACGGTCCAACGTTGACCAGGTGAACTTGGCTTATTCTTTTTAATGCCCATTATCTACCATTATCCTCTAAATGTAACTACACTTGGTCAAAGACTTCTATTGTATGACCTGCCGACAAGGTAACAATAGCTTTTTTATATCCTGGACGACTGCCAGAGGTTTTACCTAAACTGCGCCGCTTTGATTTTGTATTTAAGATATTGACCTTCTCAACCTTAACACTAAATGCTTCTTCTACTGACTTCTTAACGTCACTTTTATTAGAGCGTGAGTCTATCTTAAAAATAATCTTGTTGCCCTCTTTAGCCTCTGTTGCTTTCTCAGAAATCACAGGCTTGCGAATAATATCGTGTGCTGTTTTCATTTTACAAATCTCTTGTTAATAGCATTTAAGGCTGGTTCTGTTAATAGTAAAAAATTAGCATTTAGCAGATCATATACATTTATACCTTCGGCTCTCATAATCTTTATCCTAGGTATGTTTCTAAAACTTTTCTCAATATTTTCATTATTTGACTCTAAAACTAACAAAATTTTCTTATTGAGAATATCTAACTTTTCTAAAAGTGCAACCGCATCTTTTGTCTTAGGAGAGTCAAATGGAATAGAATCTACGACCTTAATAGCATTCTCCTGAGCCTTTAAAGTCAGTGCAGATTTTAATGCCGCACGCTTTACCTTCTTTGGGACATTATAAGAATAATCACGTGGCGACGGACCAAATATTACACCACCACCTCTAAACAGAGGTGATCTAATAGATCCTGCTCTAGCACGACCGGTCCCCTTTTGGCGCCAAGGTTTTGCTCCGCCTCCTGAGACTTCATTACGCGTTTTAACTTTATGAGTTCCTTGTCGCTTAGATGCTAGCTGACTAACTACCACATCATGAAGCAGATTCTTCTTCACAGGAGCATCAAAAATTGATGCATCCAAACTGACCTCCTGGCTCTCGCTACTGCTTGAGTTATAAACTTTAATCTTCATAAACTATTACTTTCCACCCCGCTTGGACATTTTTAGTGGATTAACAAATTTAGCTTTTGTCGCTTGCTGCTCAGTCTTCTCTTTTCTAGCAGACTTTAGTGCGATTACTAAACTGCCATTAGAACCAGGAACCGCGCCTTTTACAAGCATTAAATTTTCAGCTTCAAAAATCTTTATCACCTCAAGGTTCAAAGTTGTTATACGCTTGCCACCCATCCTACCTGGCATCTTATGACCTTTTAATACTCTAGCAGGATATTCACACATACCGATTGAGCCACCATGTCGAAATGCTTCATGTGTGCCATGACTCATTGTTTGAGCACCCTTGAAACCATGACGTCTCACTACACCTTGAAATCCTTTACCCTTGCTAGTTCCAATAACATTTACATAGTGAGTATCTTTAAAGATATCTACCTTAAACGAATTGCCAATCTTAACAGTCTCAGAGTTAGCAATCTCAATCTCTCGTAAAATTTTATGTGGCTTTACCTTGGCTTTTGCAAATTTGCCTCGGATAGGTTTTAAGACTTTTTTTGGATCTTTTTTCAAAATCGGCGTTAATGACAGTTGTGCACGTTTACCTTTCGTTGACTCTATTATATCAACAACAGGACATGGTCCTAACTCCAGTAAAGTAACAGGTATCTCATCGCCTGCCTCATTAAATATCTGGGTCATTCCAACTTTCCTACCAAGCAACCCATTAATCATTTTTTCATACCCTTCTTATTATTAGTCAAGCTTCAATTCAATATCAACACCAGATGATAAATCTAGCTTCATTAATAAATCAATTGTCGCAGGAGATGAATCATAAATATCGATTACCCTCTTGTGCGTCCGAATCTCGAACTGTTCTCTTGATTTTTTATCGACATGAGGAGATCTAAGAACTGTCCATCTATTTCGACTGGTTGGTAGTGGAATTGGACCTCTAACCTTTGCACCAGACTTTTTAGCAGTTTCAACTATCTCCTTCACACTCTGATCTAAAACTTTATGATCAAACGCCTTTAAGCGTATCCTTATTTTTTGATTGGTATCAGCTAGTATCATTTTATTCCACAATCTCGGTGATTACACCGGCTCCCACTGTCCTGCCACCTTCTCGAATCGCAAATCGCAACCCTTTCTCTAACGCAATCGGGGTTATTAGTTCACACGACATCGTTACATTATCACCTGGCATCACCATCTCTA
>JBLYYQ010000138.1:0-10832 GCA_048550035.1 Nitrospinota bacterium | reverse complement strand
CAATTGCTACTCTATTGCTAACAGGGATAATAGTAGATACTGGTCTATTTGCATATGCTAATACAACATCTAAGACTTTAACTGTTGCTGCTGATTTAGTAGAGCATGGAGCAAAAATTGATAATATCAGTGAACAGCTCTTTAATCAGCAAAATTTAGAAACGCTACTTGCGTTAAAGAATCTGATTGCAAGCATAGAGCTTTATGAGGATGGGAAGATTGCATTATGCTCGTTTAGCCTCGAAGATATCTTGGCCGAATCGTTTTCAAAGGTTAACATTGAAGGGATGGCAAGCGTTCCATTAAAGATTAAAACTGTAAAAATAAGTGGATTTATAAGAGTGATTAACCCTAATTTATGCAAAGTTAGTCTACGTGCAAAACAGGGATATGATGTCCATAGTATTGCTAAACATTTTGGTGGTGGTGGTCATATACTAGCAGCAGGCTGCCATATCGAACAAGATCTGCTAGTTGCTAAATCTCAGTTATTAGCTTTGATCAAAAAAAGAATGATTAAAGTTGCAGAACTGTAATTATTATGTATAGAATAGATCTTTTTTGGCGCCGTGGCCAAGTTGGTAAGGCAGAGGTCTGCAAAACCTTGACCAGCGGTTCGAATCCGCTCGGCGCCTCCATAATAAATTTTGCAATCGCTAGTTATTCTACCTATAACTCTAAGATGGGAAAAATAGGTCAGACTAATAAGCTAACTTTTAGTAGGGATCAGGAGCTAATCTAAGGTTATGCTAGAATCAGCTATCTACAAAAAGATAGTAAGCTTAAATAAACCTTCTAAAAACTGGGGGGGGCTACTTCAAAACTATCTCGCTAGTATATTGAAGCTACTTATCGAAACTCTTGATAAATTCATAAAAGATGACTGCTTGATGTATGCAGCATCACTTGCATATACAACATTAATAGCATTAGCCCCGTTAAGCGCAGTAACATTGTCAGTTGTCTCCTCATTTGAACTCTCGAAAGAGGCAACCTTATCGTTTGTACTAAATTACTGGCTCCCTAATAAGGAGATGGCGTTAATTATAGAATCAAATCTAGATATCTTTGCAAACAACGCTGCATCGGTCTCAGCGTTTGGACTATTTTTTCTTGCGATATTTGTTATATGGGGGCTAAACACTATTGAATGGTCATTTAATATGATCTGGAAAGTATCAAAATTTCGGTCATTGTTAAACAAATTTTTTGCGTTCTGGAGTGCAATTACCTTTGTGCCTGTCTTTTTAGCAGCTGCATTAATTGCATCAACAAAACTTGGGATCCTTATCGAATCAAATGAGTGGGCCGATTATAGCTATCTTCAAGGGTTCTTATTAAAACTACTCCCCTATATCTTGATTTGGTCTGCATTCTTGGTTATATATCGAATAATACCAAACACTTATGTAGAGTTTAAACCGGCTATTGTAGGTGCTATCACCGCTGGAACTTTATTCGAGCAGGCAAAGAATATCTTTAACTATTACATTGCAAACTATACTACATATGAAGCAATCTATGGTGCGCTATCGGTCATCCCGATCTTTTTATTCTGGTTATATTTGTCATGGCTTATCGTACTATTTGGCGCGGTTTTGACATACTCCATACAGAATTCATCTAAAATTGGTACTGTTTCCTTGAAATCATTAAATGGGTCTAAATATAAAACTTACTACCTTATCAGGATATTGCTAGCATTAGTAAAAGCACTCCGTAGCGGCAGTGGTAGCGTCAGCTTTACATCTCTATTGCAACAGTTTAATATTAATGAGCATCTACTTCTGGGATTGACAAAAGAGCTAAAATTGAAAGGATATCTTGAGTTTGTTAACTCACCAGATAGGCAGATACTACTTGCTAAACATCCTAAAAACATCTTCGTTAGTAGTATGCTCTTTGATCTTAATTTTGATAACTTCGCGATCCCTGACACGCCAAAAGATGAAGAACAAGAGCTTATTACCAATCTTTATAAAAGGAGTAAGGTTGGGGTAAAAAATATGACCCACAATATAACACTAGATAATTTTATTGATGATTTTGACTCAAAATAGGATATGAAGTATGCAAATTGCAACAGCAAACTCTATGAAGCGGTAATTAAACGAGGTTTTAATTTACAATATGTCGTGGAAGTTGGTGTATGGCATCCAGAGAGCTCAAATATATACCGATTCATAGAAGATGGTCTTAAAACAGCCTTAGTGGAGCCTGATCCAAAGTCGATAGAATTAATAAAAGCTAAATGGGGAGATTATAAAAATGTTAGGCTCTATGAGGTTGCAATTGCTGATTTTGAAGGGGAAATCCAATTATGTCAAAAGGGGAGTTCAACATTTGCAAGTAGTTTGACAAATAGCCCTGCATTAGCAAACGACAACTGTAATATTCAAGAATTAGAAAAGTTTATGGCTCGTAGCGTAAAATTTTCATCTATTGATGATGGCAACATTGATCTAATCTCTATTGACACTGAAGGGTCTGAATGGTTTGTTATAAAAGATATGGTCAGCAGGCCTACGATAATATCAATTGAGACCCATGGTGAGCTATATATTAATCCATACATCAATCAGCTAAAAGAGTGGTTAGATAATCAGAACTATACCTTATGGTTTAAAGACAAGAGCGATTCTATCTATGTTTTAAAGGATGAAATCTATCTAACATTTTCTGATAAAATGCATCTACTATTTACAGATATTTTATTAGTAACAAGGCGAGCCAGAAAAAGAGCGATCAAAAACTTGAAAAAGTTTTTAAGATCAATCCGAAAATCTAAAAATAGCTAATCCAAGCAGACTGACTAAACTAGAGCTTCAAGTAGAAAATTAAGCTGCTTCATCCCCTGTTTAGTAGCTTTTAGATAATTATTCTCTATTTTCAACAGTCTGTCTGCTATTAAAAGTTCAATTGCCTCTCGATTGAACTCAGGCTCCATAGGTAATCCATCTTTAATTCTTAAGCCCAACATCAATTTTTCGGTAACTTTAATCTCGTTAGTTAGCTTTTCAGAATCACCAATAGGTAATCCTCCTTGTATGAGCCGTTTAGAATATTCTTGCAGATTGTTTATATTAGACCAGCGTAAATCTCCAAGCTTGCTATGAGCAGCCGGTCCAAAGCCGATATAGTCATGATAGTTCCAATATTTTAGATTGTGCCGACTTTGGAAGTTGTCACGTGCAAAATTTGAGACCTCATAATGTTGGTAGCTATAGATATTAAGTAGATCAACTGCAAGATCAAAAAACTGCTCACTATGTTCAAGAGTAATATTCTTACTTTCAAGATAGTTAGCAAGCCTGCTCCCTTTATCGATAGTCAATTCATAAGCTGAGATATGTTCTGGCATCAGATTGCCTACTTCCCTTAAAGTCTCTACCCAATTTTTACGTGATTGCCCTTCAATATTGTAAATTAGATCAATTGAGATATTATCAAAGCCAACTTTTCGAAGCCGGTCAAAGGCAGTGATAGATTCCTTCGCGGTATGAGTCCGATCTAGTAGCTTGAGTTCGGTATCATTAGCTGATTGAAATCCGATTGATGCCCGATTGATTCCAAGTTGTCGCCAAAACTTTCCCTTCTCTACTGTTATCGATTCTGGATTCATCTCCATAGTAACTTCAGCATCGGGGCTGATATTGAAGAGTTCATATAGTTTACTAACTATCATTTCGAGCTGATCATTATCTAATAATGATGGGGTTCCGCCGCCGATAAATATTGTCTCAAAAATCTTCTTGCTAGACTGCTCTTGATAACGCTCAAATTCTGTTGTTAAGTTCTCTATATATCGGTATATCAGCTCACCATCACTTACCTCTGAATAGAAATCACAATAAAGACAGCGTGAAGTGCAAAATGGGATATGGATATAGATTGCACCTCTATTTTTATCTATCTTCATTATTACCTTTCTCGCTGTTTAGTCTATTCACCCATGCAGCAAGCTGATTATTCTTGATTGCATCTTGTATTGCTAATATACGATTCCGATAGAAAGCAAGGTTGTGGATACTATTCAATCTTAACCCTAATATTTCATTTGTCATTGCAAGATGACGAAGATATCCTTTTGAAAAATTTTGGCAACAGTAGCAGTCGCATTGATCATCTAAAGGAGAGCTATCATTTGCGTAACGTTGATTTCTTATACTAACTTTACCGTTCGATGTAAACAGTGTCCCGTTTCGTCCATTTCTAGTCGGCATTACACAGTCAAAAATATCAATCCCGAGTGCACTGAACCTAACAAGATCATCAGGAGTTCCAACACCCATAAGATAACGAATCTTATCAAATGGCAAAAAAGGCTCACTCACTTCAACCATATTAATCATAACCTCTTTTGGCTCGCCAACTGAGAGACCACCAATGGCAAATCCATCAAAAGGGGTATCAACAATCGCTTTTGCAGACTCAGCTCGCAATTTGGGATCAAATCCTCCTTGGGTAATACCAAACAGTGCTTGATCGTTCTTATTATCCATTGCATTAAAGGATCTAATTGCCCAATCGTTATTTCGCTTGAGTGCCTTTTTGGTGTAAGCAAGATCCTTGTCAGGGCCGACCGGTTCATCAAATGCCATAATAATATCAGCTCCTAAATCTTGCTGTATAGTCATAGCAGATTCTGGTGAAATAAAATGTCTAGATCCATCTAGGTGCGATTGAAATGTTACTCCTTTATCATCAATTTTGTTTAGATTGCTTAATGAAAAAATTTGAAATCCGCCAGAATCTGTAAGGATTGGTCCATCGTATTGGCTAAACTTTCGAAGCCCCCCGAGCTCTTTTATGATTTTGGTGCCAGGTCTAAGATAGAGATGGTAGCTATTTGCTAATATAAGACTAAATTTAAGATCTCGTAGCTCAGCTGGCGAGATAGATTTTACCGTTGCATTAGTTCCAACTGGCATAAAGAGTGGGGTCTTAATAATCTCGCCTCGTATATTAAATTCGCCTAGTCGCCCATTTGAACTAGAATCAGTCTTGACCACCTTGAAATTTAAATCCACCTTGATTAACCCACCAAATTGTGCAATATAGTGCAAAATTAATAGATTATATTGATGATTTCTATCAACTTTCTCACTATATTTTATTATGTTTGTTATATTATGTATATATAGTCTGAGGAGGTTATCATAGATATTAATATGCAAGAAGAGGAATCAGCTTTTCAGCTGAATTTTGCCAAACTAGGAGGATTAGTAACTGCTATTGCACAAGAATCTATGACAAAAGAGATCCTGATGGTAGGTTTTGCTAATTTAGAGGCATTAAATCGATCAATCGAATCTGGCAATGCAACATTCTTCTCTAGAAGCAAAAATAGACTCTGGACCAAAGGTGAAAGCTCTGGAGATTATCTAAGAATTGTAGATATTTTGATCGATTGTGATCAAGATGCGTTAATTTATCTTGTACAATTGATAGGTGTTGGAGCATGCCATACAGTAGATAGCCTGACAGGGAAACGACGCAGATCATGCTTTTATAGAAAGATTGATCGCTCAACTGGCAGACTGGCTCCATTATATAAGAAGGATTAATATAGGGTTTGATGAAAATGTCACTGATGATGACAATACTCTTTCTTACCCCAGTTATAGCAAGATCAGAAATCGTTAAGAGTATCAAGCCTGGCAGTTTGATGATTGGGAAAGTAGTTAAAGTTGGTGGTGGTGATACAGTACTCTTTAAACTTGCAGATGGGAATCTTCACAAGATCCAGCTTGCCTATATTGATGCACCTGATAAGAATAAAAGTAATGCTAAGAGTCAACCGTTTCATCTAGACTCAATTAAAAAGCTTGAAGAGTTAGTTGCAGATGAAGATCTTTTAGTAGAGTCTTTAGGTATAGATAAGTTTCAGCGTGTAATAGGTGTAGTATTCAAAGGTAAGATAAATATTAACATAGAGATGGTTTTAAATGGTTATGCAGAGATATATTATCCTGTTAGGAGTAACCCTGAAAAATATAATCAATACTATCTAACAAAACTTTTATATGCCGAGAAGCTAGCGGAGGAGGATCGGCTCGGAATTTGGGGAATCCCAACTTATCTATCGCCTTATGCTTTTCGTCGCAAAGGGCGTTAGCTAGCTATTGATTATAACTATCTTAAGAATTAATAATTTTGCTTTGTAACTAAAGCTACCTTACTATATTTAAACTGATCAAAAAAAATATTAAGTCAATAATGCGTGTAGATAAATATATAATTTTACTAGGCGATGGGATGCCGGACGAAGGAGAGATCACCCCATTGATGGCAGCAAAAAGTCCAACCTTAGACCGATTAGCCTCATTAGGAGAGGTCGGATTTGTAAAAACTACCCCTGATGGTTTTGAACCGGGCTCTGATATTGGGAATATGGGTCTATTAGGTTATGATTGCAACAGATATTATACTGGCAGAGCACCTATAGAGGCAGCAGCCATTGGAGTAGATCTGGCGCCAGATGAAATAGCGTTTAGGGCAAATTTAATCACATTAGCGCTCGGAAGTAATCAGGTTATTATGGAAGATTTTTCTGCCGGACATATAGAGACTCACTTAGCAAATGAGTTAATAGAGAGCCTCTCATCTAATCTATCATCAGAAGATATTGCCTTTTATGCTGGTGTCTCATATCGTCATTTGATGGTAGCACGAGGGGAGTTTTCTGATTTAACCATTCATCCGCCTCATAATATATCAGGTGAAAATATTTTAGACTACCTTCCTAAAGGTAAGGGAGGTGACAAAATTGTAGATATAATGAATAAGTCACAGATGATATTAAAGGATCATCCAGTAAATAAGAGGTTAGCCAAAGCAGGTAAGCCGGTTGCAAATAGTATCTGGTTGTGGGGACAAGGGGCTCGCTTGAGCTTTCCAACGTTAAAGGGATTGCATAATATTACAGGTGCTATGATAAGTGCTGTTGATCTGCTAAAAGGGTTAGGATCGATAGCTGATATGAAAGTTGTCAATGTAGAGGGTGCCACAGGATGGTTAGATACAAATTTTGATGGAAAGAAAGATGCGCTGATTAACGAGCTTGCTAATGTTGATCTAATTTTTCTTCACCTAGAAGCTCCTGATGAGGCAGGACATTTAGGATCGTTTGATGACAAAGTAGCAGCTATTGAAAAATTAGACCAATTAATTGTAGAGCCTGTAGTTAACTATCTAGAAGAGAGTAACTTTAGCTTTCGGTTGATGGTTACCTCAGATCATCCGACCCCATGGAAACTGAGGAAGCATACATCTGCTCCATCACCATATTTAATCTATCCTTCGATTAGCACTGCCCGTAATTGTAGCAATTTTGATGAGACTATCATATCGAATAAAGGGTCAAATTACTTTGATTCGGCATTAGGTTTGAATAATTACTTTATTGAAGGGTCGTAAGCCAATGAGTTTAATAGTACAAAAATATGGAGGGACATCAGTTGGTGATTTATCAAAAATACGGCTGGTTGCTAACAAGGTACGTAAAGCGAAATTAGCAGGAGATGATCTTGTTGTTGTGGTCTCTGCGATGGCAGGGAGTACTGACGATCTAATAAATAAAGGATATGCGCTCTCTAGTAATCCACCTTCAGATGAGATGGATCTTTTAATGAGTTCAGGTGAGAGGATAAGTGCCGCACTACTTGCAATAGCATTAAACGATATAGGGATCAAAGCTCGCTCATTTACCGGTAGACAGATTGGGTTAACAACAGATTCTACCCATATGAAAGCAAGGATAAAGACTATTTTGGCAACAAGTATTAAGTCAGCAATAGCAGACGGTTTAGTATCTATAGTTGCCGGTTTTCAAGGTATATCAGAAGATAATGACCGTGTGACAACATTAGGCAGAGGTGGCTCAGATACAAGTGCGGTTGCAATTGCTGTCTCGCTTAAGGCAAGCCGGTGCGAGATTTATACTGATGTGCCAGGTGTCATGACAACTGATCCTAATCTAGTGCCAAAGGCACGCTTAATTGAAAAGATCTCATTTGATGAGATGTTAGAGACTGCAAGTTTAGGAGCAAAAGTATTGCAGACTAGATCTGTTGAATTCGGGAAAAAATATAATATGCCAATATTAGTAAAATCAACTTTTGTAGAAGGGAAGGGGACTTTGGTGACAGATGAACTAGAATATATGGAAAATATATTGGTAACGACTATAGCCTATGATAAGAATCAAGCAAAGGTAACTGTGAGGTCGCTAAAAGACCGACCAGGAGTTGCAGCGAAACTATTTAGTGCGATTAGTGAGTTAGAAATCAATGTTGATATGATTATTCAGAATGTTGGAATAGAAGGTACCACCGACCTTTCGTTTACAGTTCCGAAAGATGATTTATCAAAGACTATAGATGGGCTAGCTCCTGTATTGAAACTTTTAGATGCAACCGATGTTGTAACTGATGAACAGATCGGTAAAGTCTCTATCATAGGTGTTGGGATGAGGAGCCATACAGGAGTTGCAGCGAAAGCATTTCGAGCGTTAGCAGATGCCAATATAAATATCATCATGATCTCAACATCGGAGATTAAAGTATCGTGTGTGGTAGAATCAAGTGAGATTGATCGGGCAGTCCGAATATTACACGACACTTTTGATCTTGGATTACCAGCTAAAGATAGAGCAAAATAAAGATAGCTATTATGCACTCAAAGAAAATATTTATGTACGACACCACTCTTCGAGATGGTGCGCAAGCAGAAGAGGTCACATTCTCATTAGAAGATAAGTTAACAATCGCAGAAGCGTTAGATAGCTTTGGGATCGATTATATTGAGGGTGGCTGGCCAGGGTCGAATCCAAAAGATGCAAACTTTTTTAAACAGGTTTCGAAGCTCAACTTAAAACATGCCAAGATAGCAGCATTTGGAGCTACTTGTCACCCAAAGAGCGAGCCTGGTAATGATAACAATGTTCAATTATTACTTGCTGCTAATACTCCTGTGGTGACTGTTGTCGGCAAGAGTTGGGATATGCAAGCAAAGAAGGTTTTATCTTGTTCATTGAAGAGAAATGTAGAGCTAATTTTTGATACGATCTCATTTCTTGTAAAATATCGCGATGAGGTCATTTTCGATGCTGAACATTTTTTTGATGGCTTTAAAGCTAATCCTGAATATGCCTTATCGACATTAGAGGCTGCAACTCAAGCAGGTGCTAGCTCGGTAACACTCTGCGAGACGAATGGAGGTATCTTATCGTTTGATATTGAAGCGATCGTAAAAGCGGTTCGTACTAGATTTTCTGATATGGCACTTGGTATCCATTGCCATAACGATTCAGATTCTGCAGTTGCAAATAGTATTACAGCTGTTAGAGGTGGTGTTCGTTATGTTCAAGGTACTATAAATGGAATCGGTGAGCGTTGTGGTAACGCTAACCTTTGCTCTATTATCCCAAACTTACAGTTAAAGCTCGGATATAAAGTTGTTTCACCGTCAAAGTTAAAAAAATTGCGAGAGCTCTCATTACTTGTTTATGAGCTAGCTAATATTGCCCGCCGACCTCATCAACCATATGTAGGGCGAAGTGCATTTGCGCATAAAGGTGGGATCCATGTTGCCGCTGTGATGAAAATTAGCAAGGCATACGAGCATATAGAACCTGAGCTTGTAGGTGGTACCCGTCGTATTCTTATCTCTGATCTATCTGGCAAAAGTAATATCTTAACAAAAGCAGAAGAGTTCGGGCTAGTACTTGATAAATCCGATCCTAAAACAAAAGCGGTTTTAACAAAATTAAAGGAGTCAGAAAATCTCGGCTATCAATTTGAAGGTGCCGATGCATCATTTGAACTCTTAATGCGCAAAGTGTTAGGGCAGTGGAAGCAAAAGTTTGAAGTAATTAGAGCTAGGGTCGTATCAAACTTTAATGATCATAAAGGGAGTAACTGGGCTGAAGCGGTTATAAAAATTGAGTTACCTGATGGTTCATCATCTCATTCAGTTGCAGAAGGAAATGGTCCTGTGAATGCATTAGATCTTGCATTACGAGAAGTGCTTAGTAACTATTATCCGCAGATCAAAGAAGTGAAGCTGCTAGACTTTAAAGTTAGGCTAGTCGATAGCAAAAGTAAGACAGCTGCCGTTACCAGAGTATTAATAGAATCAGGCGACGGTATCAGACGATGGGGTTCGGTTGGGGTATCGCCTAATGTAATTGAAGCTGCCTGGCTTGCACTACTTGATTCATTAGAATATAAGCTCCATATGACGAAACAGTCATCGAAACCAAAGTAGATATTAGTTATGGATAACGAAGATGGAGCAAAATATATCAGCAAGAAAAGTGATTCTATTAAGAATATGTTTCGCTCCATTTCAGGTTACTATGATTTTTTAAATCGCCTATTGTCACTCGGGATTGATCGAAGCTGGCGAAATAAAGCAGCTATTACATTAAAAGATTTAGAGGATAAATCTCTATTAGATCTTGCGTGTGGCACTGCTGATCTTGCGATTGCAATCGCCGAGGTTCATCAATCGGTTAAGATTGTTGGTATCGATTTTGTTGATGAAATGATATCAATCGGGAAGAAAAAGATTGAGAAATTAAAACTTACCGATCAGATAAAGTTAGAGGTAGGTGATGCATTAAATTTAAAATATGACGACGATACTTTTGATGCGGTTACTATCGGATTTGGAGTTCGTAATTTCGCTGATCTTGAACGAGGATTAGGAGAGATTGTTCGTGTTACTAAACCTGGTGGTCAGATTCTGATATTAGAATTTAGCCAGCCTGAAAATAAAATACTCAAAGCGCTTTATAACTTTTACTTTACCAAGATATTGCCACTGAT
>JBLYYQ010000137.1:0-15361 GCA_048550035.1 Nitrospinota bacterium | reverse complement strand
TTGCGAAACTCGCTTATAAAGTCCATTTTTAGGTCTCCTCCTCTTGCTTGACGATCTCTCTCATAAGTGCTAATGTCTCTTTGGCTGCCGTTGGATCTAACTTAGCAATCGCCATTCCGGCATGAGTCATAATATAATCTCCAACTTGTAGATCTTCTAATGCTAATGTCGAGACACGTTTCTTGACGCCATCCATCATAGCTTCGCAGCTATATTCATCGACTTTGGTTACTTTCATTGGAACCGCTACACACATAAATACCTCTCAATCTTTTAAATTAATCTGTTTGCTGCAATAATGGCTTGCCCTAAGGCAATGGAACCATCATTTGGAGGGGTTCTAGAGTTGCTGTAGACCTTATATCCTTGATCCGTTAAACATTTCTGTAACTTATCAACGATAATGCTATTTTGAAACAGACCACCACTTAGGAATATTCGGTTAATGTTCATTTCATCTCGCAATATGCCAACTAGCTCTGCACTACCTTTAATGATACTATTGTGAAATTTTGCTGCTATTTCAGATTTTGGCAACCCCTCACAAATATCAGAGATTATTTCACGAAACATACGGTCAAAATTTAAGCAGAGTGAGCAATTCGGACCATCTATATCGTAATTGTAGGAGTTTGTAATTTCAGAGTCAACAATTTTTTCTAACTTAATTGCTAGTTGACCTTCATAGTGTGAACTAGATCCTAGCCCCAATAGAGTGCTAACTGCATCAAAATATCGGCCAACGCCATGTGAGATAGGTGAATTAATATTTTTTTTGCCCATCTGGTATATGATTTTACGGCTCTGTTCTGGTAAATTTTTATACCAATCAATCGGTAAATCTACCCGTTTTCCATCAAAAAGTTGACCTAAAATATATAATCCTATTCGATAAGGCTCTTTAATTGCCTTTTCTCCACCTGGCAATTTCAATCCTTTTACGAATCCTTTCCGCTCAAATGATTTTGCATCGCCAACAAGAAATTCGCCACCCCATATTGTAGAATCCAATCCGTAACCGGTCCCATCAAACATTACTCCAATCGATCTATCTGTAACCCCCTTTTCGGTCATCAAAGCCACCATATGTGCATGATGATGCTGCACTCCTACTATCAACTGTGACCTATGGTCGAGATTCTTAGCATATGCAGTTGAAAGATAGTTAGGATGAAGATCATGACCTACCGCTTCAATCTTTGTTACATCAATAATTTTTAGAAAATGCTCGATCCTTGATTGAAACGAACTATAGACTGTTTGACTTTGTAAATCGCCAATATGTGGACCTAGGTATGCATAGTTATCTTTAATAACGCAAAAACAGTTCTTTGTCTCAGCCCCGACTCCTAATGTCGTTGGATAGCTCTTATCTAACTTAATTGGGAGTGGCGTATATCCTCTTGCTCTGCGCAATATCATCGGACCAGCGTTTGTTATTTTTTCAATTGAGTCATCGACAGGTGTAAATATTTTGCGATTATGAGTTAGAAAATAGCCTGCAACTTTAGATAGTTTAGCTTTGGCATCGTCATCTTCATAAACTAATGGTTCATCGCTGATATTTCCACTCGTCATAACTAGAGTTCGAAAGCGCTTGCTTGCAAATAGGAGATAATGTAGCGGAGTATATGGAATCATTATACCCAAATAGTCAGTATCAGATGCGATATGATCAAAAGTATCAGCGAGCTTACTATTTTTCCGAAGGAGAGTAATCGGGCTTGCAACGCTTGTAAGTAAATTTGTAGCAACTTTATCAATAACTGCAATCTTCGATACTTCCTCTAGCGAATTAACCATTAGTGCAAATGGCCGCTTATCGCGCTCTTTACGATTTCTCAATAATGTTACTGCATCAACATTTTCTGCATCGCAAGCTAAATGGTAGCCTCCAATACCTTTAATCGCAACTATCTTACCTTCTGCCAACTTATCAATTGCTAGGTTAAGTGGATTTTGCGACTCTATCTCCTGAAAGTTATTATCTCTGAATGTTAATTTTGGACCACAATTATGGCAAGAGATAGGTTGAGCATGAAAACGGCGATTCAAGCTATCATTATATTCGATTTCGCACTCGTAGCATAATGGAAATTCAGCTAAGGTAGTGTTAATTCTATCGTATGGCAAGCGAGTCACAATTGAAAACCGTGGACCACAATTGACGCAGCTAATAAATGGATGTCCATATCGACGATTTAGAGGATCTGATAGCTCTGCGATGCAATCTTTACAGATCGTAGCATCAGGTGGAATTGTTATTTTATGGTTACCTTGATCTTCACTTTTTATAATAAGAAACTGTTTCTCATCTTTGGGCGAAATCTCTTCTGATTTATAGTGAAGAATATGGGCAAGTGGTGGTGCTAGTAGCTTGAGATCTCTTTCAAATTGATCAATAGCTTCAGATGATGATTCTACCTCAATTGTAACACCTTCTTGATTATTTGTGACAAAGCCACCCAATGAATAACTAGTTGCCAGTTTATATATGAATGGACGAAACCCAACACCTTGAACGGTTCCTTCTACCCGAATTTGCTTTCGCTTCACTATTTTTTAAGCTAACTAGTTCGGAGAGTTGTCAGCCATTGCATCCACTCATCTAGTCCGGCTCCTGTTTTAGCCGAAACTTTGAACAGTTTCAAGTTAGGGTTGACACCAAATGCAGAATCTAAAAAACGATCAAGATCAAAATCAAGATAGGGGAGTAAATCAATTTTTGTTAATATAACTACTTTGGCTTCTAAAAACATCTTAGGATATTTTTCAGGTTTATCCTCACCTTCTGTTGTCGAGATCACCACAACTTTCATTAATTCACCAAGATCGTATGATGCAGGACATACAAGATTTCCAACATTTTCAATAAATAAAAAATCTAACCCATCGATTTCAATTTCATCTAATGCTTTGCTGATCATTGAAGCATCTAAATGGCAGATTGAAAGAGTGTTGATCTGAACAACATCTACTCCAGTCTTTGCAATCCTTTTTGCATCGTTATCTGTATGTTGATCTCCTTCTAGCACTGCAGATTTGAACTTACCATCTAAGCGTTGCAATGTATCTACTAACAGCGTAGTTTTGCCAGAGCCAGGAGAGCTTGTAAAATTTAGGACTGTTAAATTTTTATTATGAAAAAACTCTCTGTTAGATGCAGCAAGCTGTTCATTTTTATGCAGAATATTCTTTTTTATTTCGATTATTTTTGATGCCATTTAATCCTCGCTAACATTAATCAACTTCGATTGAATTTACCTCAAACTCCTTCCCTTTGATCAAGGAGACATTTAAGGTATCACAATTTGGGCAAAGAAAT
Organism: Nitrospinota bacterium; assembly: GCA_048550035.1. Classification (GTDB taxonomy): domain Bacteria; phylum Nitrospinota_A; class UBA7883; order UBA7883; family JBLYYQ01; genus JBLYYQ01. The sequence continues at coordinate 12,036 of JBLYYQ010000137.1, read as the reverse complement.
ATCTTATAAGTTGGTGAAAATTGACTCATACAATCGTTGCAATAAGCGACAGGTTTGATAGATTCAATATTTAGTTCACTATTCTTAAGATTTGTATTTTGAATTGCCACACTAAAGGCAAACTCAAGAGCCTCGACAGAAATGCCAGATAATTCACCTATTATCAAGTTGACCTTAGTGACATTCTGATCTTGACCTGGTTTTAGCTGACCTTCGACAATCTCTATGATATCAACTGCTACTGACATCTCATGCATTCATTTCATTCTCAATAAAAGCCAGGAGTATCCGTACACCATAACCGGCGCTGCCAGTTGGAAGATAATGGCGAGCAGCATCATTTGATGCACAACCTGCTATATCAATATGAGCCCAACGCTCTTTAGTATGTCGGCTTAAAAATAGTGCAGCAGTTATAGCACCACCATATCTAGAGCCCACATTTTTTATATCTGCAACCGAGCTCTTGATCTCGGGTGCATACTCGTCACTTAAAGGGAGACGCCAAGTTATTTCACCACTAACCTTTCCCGCTTTTTCTAATTTCGCAGCTAATTGATCATCATTCGAAAAGAGTCCACTCGCAAACTTCCCTAATGCAACCATACATGCACCAGTTAATGTTGCTATATCAACCACGAACTTTGGCTTGTAATTAAGGCTAGCATAGGCTAGAGCATCAGATAGTATCAGTCGGCCTTCAGCATCAGTGTTGATAACTTCCATTGTAACTTTTGATAATGAAGTCACTAGATCACCAGGCTTGATGGCTGTAGAGCTTGGCATGTTTTCAGTGACTGGGGCAATTGCAACAACATCCGTTTTTAAATTCAAGCTCGAAATTGCTTTCATCGTGGCGATCACTGCGCCGGCTCCAGACATATCAAACTTCATCTCTTCCATATTAGCTGATGGTTTAATCGATATTCCTCCTGTATCAAATGTCACTCCTTTTCCGACAATCACTATTGGATTTGCAGATTTTGATCCACTATTAAGCCACTCTAATATTATAAACTTAGCTGGTTCCTTAGAGCCTTGTGACACTGCGATGAGCCCCCCCATCTTTAATGCTTTACATTTTGCTTCATCCAATATTGTCGCTTTCAACTTCTTACTTTGACGACCCAGTTTGGATGCTTGTTCTGCAATATATCTGGGAGTTGCAATATTTGAGGGAAGATTGCCGAGATCTCGTGCATAGTTTACAGATTCGCCAATTGCAACTCCACGCTTTACACCAATTGATCCCTCTTTTTGAGCCGAAGTTGAGAGCAGAAGTGATCCTTCTCGGGTGATTTTACTACTCTTATCACTCTTAAACTGATCGAAACTGTAGTCAGAGAGTATCAACCCTTCTGTTATATATTGTGTGAGCTCTTTGGTCTTTATTTTGTTGTAGCTATTATTTCTAAGTTCAATCGCAAATTTTTTGACCTTTTGATTCTTAACCCAATTCATTGCAATCCCTGCCGCTCGTCGTAACCTATCTTCAGTTAGATCTAACTTTGACCCTAGACCTATAAATAGAAGCTGCTGGAATTTAAACTGACCGATCGTATCGAGCGAGCATAATTCACCATGCTTGGCAGTAAAGAGTTTTTTTGCCACTTTAGCTTTGAAGCTACCTTGTAAAGGTTTGTCAATCTTCTTAATTAATTTATCACTGAGGCAATTCTCAAACAGAGGGATTATTAATAACTCTACATTTAGCCTCTCTATAGGATTAGGTAGCACAGTTAATTTCATATGTTCTCCAACTCCAATTTTTATCTAATTTTAGCTATAGTAACAAAACATTTTCAGTAACAGTAATTTATGTTATTATCATCTATCAGCTTTTGAATTGAAATTGTATAGCACTAGGTGCAATATGAAAACTGTTATTTCTGATTTATTTAGTTATTTTTAGAGTTTGATAGGTATCCATTATGAAATTGAAAACAGCGGTTGTTCTCCTTGCGGTCATTATTTTTTCTACCGTCGGTTGTGTCTCAACTGAGAGTAAGTCTAAGAGTCAAATTGAAGTATCTAGTGTAAACTACAGAGCGAAAACCTTTGTTTATTCTATCTCGTCTGCCCCTAACCTGTTTGTCCGTGAGTTTGTAAGTAAGGTTACGATCAACAGAAAAGGTGAGGTTAAAAGTTATCGGTTTGACAATAAGATAAGTGGTTCTTCTGGAGGTGGATCAGATAATATAGTTTTACTTGCGATCTCTAGCAGTGCAGCTGGAGTCGGGATATATGATACTCAAAACAGACCAATTATAGAATACCCAAAGGGTATCTTTTCTGGGAAAGTTGCTCTGTTTAGTAAAAGTGGAACATCTGGTAAACAGTATTTGAGATGGATGTTTGGTGATAAATCTATCCTTTCAGTTATAGAATCATTTGATTCTAAAGGTATCTTACAATATTCAGAGATCACTATATATAATCCGATCAAAAATTAATGCTGCAACCAATTCTACGATCGCTCTCTTTTGTCAAAGATTAACTTAGCTTTTAGATTGTTGACTGACAAACAAAAGGCATACATAGCATTATTTTCGTTCTCTGCATTTGCGGCAAGTAGCTATATTATGTCTCGCTTAGTACTTGTAGAGCACCATAATCATGTAATCGGATGGTATGCTGTCATTGTAGCGTTCATTTTTTTTGTAGTTATCAAACGTAGATTTTTCATTTCACTCAAGACAGTTTATATGCCACATATTCTATTTTTTGGTATGTCAACTACAGTTATTCCATATCTTATTTTGGAAGGCTCTAGAACTGTTACACCTTCACTGGCATCATCAATTGTAGTTTCGAATGCACTATTTATTGCACTTTTTTCACGATTGCTAGGAAGAAAGAAATTTTCTTATATACAGATGGGGGCGCTTATAATTGGCTTTCTTGGCGTCGTTTTTGTGCTTTACGATCAAGGTAGCTTATCAGGAAAATTATATGGCGTTTTATCTCTACTTGCTGCCGCAATTTTAATTGCCATTTGTACTGTATTATTTGAGCCGGTAGTAAAGAATCTTGGAGCAGCAGAATCGACTCGTCGTGCATTTTTTATTGCTGCAATTATTGCACTCTTCTTACTTATATTGGTAGGTGACTATGGTCAATTAAGTTCACCATCTTTAATAATAGCTGGAGGCTGCTTCGGGGTATTTGGACTTGCTATGCCAGTATTGCTTTTCAATATAGGGATGGAATTTGTTGGTGCAACTGATGCTGCCACATTTAAGATGATGATTCCACTGTTTGCATTAGCTTATGGTGTTATTATATTTTTTGAACTACCAGGGCTAGTAGCAACTTTTGCAGCTGCTATTATTTTAATTGCACTTTTTATCTATCACAGATATCCGCTTCAAGAGTAACAATCAGGGCTAATTGCCTCTTCAGCACTAATTTCGGTTAAGCTTAAAAAGATCGATTCTAAATCAGAATCATCAGAGCTAGCTAACTTACGTAACTGTTCCATACTACCTACCGCTAATAGTTTTCCGTTATGAATAATGCCAATCCGATGACAAATCTTTTGGGCAATAGAGATAGTATGTGTTGAAAGCAAAACAGAGCTATTATTGTTGGCAAGTTCTTTGAATAACTCCTCTGTCTGTTTAGCCCCCTTGAGATCTAGTCCTACCATTGGCTCATCTATTATCAGTAACTTGGGATTAGTAATCAATGCTGCGGTAATTGCTATTTTTTGACGCATACCATGGGAATAGCTCTCCACAAGTTCATTTAGTTTATTTTTGAGCCCGAACAGTTCGCAGAGCCGATCTTGATTTTTAGAACTCTCAATTAATCCCTTTTTGCCGTATAATTCTAATACAAACTCAAGGAACTCAAATCCTGTTAACCGTTCATATATAAAAGGTTTATCAGGCAGGTAGCTCGTTATCTGTTTTGCTTTAATTGAGTCAGTTGCAAGATTAAAACCTCCAACAGTTATTGAACCTGAAGTTGGTACTAGAAGAGCCGCTAGCATTTTCAAAGTTGTAGTTTTACCAGCACCATTCGGACCTAGCAATCCAAAGATTTCACCTTCGCCTACAGTTAGCGATAGGTCATCAACTGCAGTAGTATTCAGATATTTTTTCGTAACGTTTTTAAGTTCAATCATCGTTGAAAGTTTAACCCTCTTTTAAGTATAATAGAGCTATTTTTTTTCTAAATTGGTCAAAAGAACTTAAATTAATAATCGATTATTAGGAGTAAAATATTGTTGCGAGCTACACTCCTTAGTGTTATTATGTTTAGGAAATTTAATTCATAGGGAATCTCTAATGGGTTCTATTACTGAAGCCGAATTGCGTGATTGGCGCAAAAGCAGAGAGTTCAATGAGAATCTTGTAGAACTACTTTACACAAAGGCTAGGAGCAGTAAAAGTCCTTACATGCTAGTGCCACTGGCAGATGCATATGCTAATCTTGGTGAAACAGATTCTGCCATCTCACTGTTGAAGGCAAGCTTGGTCGAAGCTAGCAACAATAGAGCAGCGCTAACTTTGCTAGCCCAGTTATATTATAAGAAAGGCGAGCAGCACAAAGCATACAAACTACTACTGAAAGTGGTAAATCAGTGGCCTGGTGCTTTAGCAGCATCGTACTTACTCTGTAAACTGTTGGCAAACAAAAGTGAGTGGAAGAGAGCATTTCTGATCTCGTCAGATCTCGTTCCCTATTATCCTGATAATAGGTTTGTCAAAGCTATGGTCCAATTTTACAAAAAATCTTATATGAAACATACGGCGAAGCCAAAACCTACAATTGCTATAAAGCAGAGTACGGCTAGAACTAAGGATAAGAAAAACCAATCAGTTGATAAACTAAAAGGTAGGGATAGTTTAGCAGGTAGGATGATCAACCAAACAGATCGTGGAAAGGCAAAAATTAGAATTAAGCCTAGGATAGCTACGACAGCTTCTGCAAGGGAAGATCTTAAAGCAAAAATGCGACCCACTCAACCTATGCTGAAGGATAGTTTTAATGCCAGACCAATTGAAGATAAGGATCAACTGCCATTGCCAATTGAGAAACTAAATAATTCAGTCAATTCAGAGATTAAGCAACTAAAATTAGTTGATCATAGCAGTAAAAGTGTAAAGAAAGGTGGCACCGATATTTTAGAGCGAGGTTTACTTGTGAAAAATGGTGAAAGTGAAAATAAGTTAGAGGAAAATTGCTTTAATGAAAAGCTAACTATTCTACTGAAAAAAAATGACAATGCTGAAAGTGATAGTTTGAAATTAGAAGATACTAGTCAGAGTATAAATGGGGGGAATATGGATGAAGATTTACTTAAAGTAACTTCACGTAACCCTGATAAACTATCTGATTCAATCCCGCATGATGCAAATTATTTAGTCAAAGACGAAGCTTCTAACAATATCAAAAGTTTGCTAGAATTTGTGAGGGGACTAAAAGATTTGAATTTAAAAAAGGAGAGAAGTGATTAGTGCAAAATAAGAAAAGAAAGATCCTAATTGTAAATGGTCCTAATTTAAATATGCTAGGATTAAGAGAGCCTGATCTTTATGGCACTTCAACTTACAGCGAGTTAGTTGAAGATATTAATGAGTATGCAACTAGCTTAGAGGTAGAGTTAGAAGTTGTTCAAAGCAACTCTGAGGATATGATTATTAAGACAATTCATAGTGCACTCAAACTCTTTGATGCCATAATAATTAACCCAGGTGGGCTAGCGCATACTAGTATTGCACTAAGAGATGCACTATTGTCGATTTCGATTCCATTTATTGAAGTTCATATTTCCAATATCTATAGCCGAGAATCGTTCAGGCACCACTCATTCATTTCAGATATTGCAGTTGGTGTCATTTCAGGACTAGGTATCGATGGATATAAATCTGCATTAGACTATTTTAGTCGCAATGAAACAGACTCCAAGTCTCGTTAAGAAAGACTACTTTTTACTAAGGCAGAAAAAGTTAAAACAGTCGATTAGAGAAGCTGGGCTGCACTCTATATTAATTACCAACCTTCACAACATTTTCTATCTCACAGGCTTTTCTGGTTCTACTGCATTAGCACTCTTTAGCGCCACACGAGGATATCTTATTGTTGATTTTCGTTATATGACTCAGGCAAAGAAGGAAAGCTATGGGGTAGAAATTATAACAACCACTAATCAGCTTGAGACATTTAGTAAGCTAGCCACAAAACGAAGAGGAAAGTTAGTTGGGTTTGAATCATCTAGTATATCACACTTTCGCTCTTTAGAATTTAGGAATGCAGTACCATCTGGCACCTTGAAGCCGACTGTCGGTGTTGTAGAGAAGATAAGGATAATCAAGGACCAGTTGGAGATTGATACTATCAAAAGTATGATTAAAGTCATCGCTGCTAGCTGGTCTCAGATTAAATCATTTATCACAGTCGGAGCCAAAGAGCGGGAGGTTTCAGCCAAAATCGAATACCTACTTGCAATTGAAGGGATGGATAAAGAGGCATTTGAATATATAGTTGCATCTGGCAAGCGTTCTGCATTGCCGCATGGGGTGGCATCTGCAAAGAAAATTAGAAATAACGAACTTGTCACTATTGATTGGGGGTCAATAAAAAATCGACTCCATACCGATATGACTCGAACAGTAGCAGTAGGTCAAGTTTCCAACCGCTTAAGGAAAGTTTATGATGTTGTGTTGCGTGCTAACCAAACGGCAATTGATGCTATTCGACTAGGAATGACCGGTGCAGAGATTGATGAAATTGGACGATCTGTCATCAGGGAGGCTGGATACGAAAAAGAGTTTGGACATGGGTTAGGTCATGGAATTGGTATTGATATCCATGAAATGCCATCAATATCACCTACAAGTAAGAGTAAGGTAAAGGCAGGGATGGTGTTCACCATTGAGCCTGGCATTTACATTCCGAATGTAGGTGGCGTGCGGATCGAAGATATGGTGCTGGTGAAAGAAGATAAGGTTGAGATACTTACATCAGCAATCTCAAAAGAGTATACAGTTGTAGGTTGAAGGTGAAGCGGATTATTATTTCAGATTATTGATAAATGCTTTATATTTTTCATTACTTAGCAATCTGCTAACCTGAGATGGATCAGCAATTTTTATTTTTATAGTCCAGCCATCTCTATATGGTTTTAGGTTGATTAATGAAGGTTGCTTGATGAGTAACTGATTAGTCTCAATAATTTGTCCAGATAGCGGGGTGTATAGCTCAAGCAAAGTTTTAATTGACTCAACTAGCCCAAATTTCTCACCAATTGATATTGGCTCTACCCTTTCTTGTAACTGTACAAAGAGGATGTCACTTAATCTATCTTGAACGAAATCTGTTAGACCGATAGTTGCAATATTTTCCTTTGAGGTTTGAACCCATTGGTGATCTTTAGTATATAAGGTACTTTCTGAGTGAGCGAGCTTAAACCCTCGCTGCAATTTTTTATCAGTCATTATATTTAAGCTCGTCTCATATAAATTTATCGGTCGTGACTAAAGATGCCAGTATCATTTCACCTCTGATGTCTACAAAAAGTTTTTTATTTAAAGATGCATAATTTTTTTTGATTGATGCAAGTGCAATACCTTTAGATAGCAGAGGCGAATAGGTAGCTGATTTGATTATACCGACCTTTTCATCGTCGGAGTAGATATTAAATAGTGCTCTAGGGAGGAGAGGACCTTCTAAGGTTAACCCAACAAGGATTTCATTATCATCACTCTGTTCTTGATTGGAGAGTGCCTCTCTACCGATAAAATCTACATCTTTTTCAAAATCTACAAACTGTTCGAATCCGACTTCAGATGGTCTGTTGGTAGGAGCAACATCAATCCCGTATAGTGGCTTTTTCATCTCAAGCCGTAGCAGATTACATGTTCCGAGCCCAATCGGTTTAAGGTTGGGCGAGTTATTTTTCTTGGAGGTCAATAAGTTCCAGATCTCGATTGCATTACGCCTTGATATGATCAGTTCTACCCCTTCAAAATCGATATAGCTAACATAGGCGATAATCAAATTTATCTCACCAACTGTTGCGAGCATAAATTCAGAACGATTCAGCTTTGTAAGATCAGACTGAAGTAGCGATTCAGCTATTTTAATAGAGTTCGGACCGTTTAGAGCAATTATTCCTAAATCGTATGACTTATCGTCTATAATGACTTGCCATCTGCTAGAATGTTTCGTAAGCCAACTAATGACCTTTTCTTTATTATCTGCATTTATCCGAAGCATTATCCGATTAGAGCTTATACGGTATAAAAGAGGATCATCAATAATAGTTCCATCCTCCTTTAGGAGTAAGGTTCTAATAACACTATTATCTTCTAGTTTGGATAGATTAGAAGTTGTAATAAATGATAAAAAATTGGTAGCATCTTTACCATAAATGTTGACAAGAGTAGAGTGCATTGCATCAAAAACTGTGCAGTTAGATTTCGCACTTTCATATTCGCTTATAATCGAGTTATACTCTAATGGGAGATGCCAGTTTGAAAACTCGATCATCTTTGCTCCTAACTTTTTGTGAATATCAAAAAGAGGCGTTTTTTTTATCATATTGGCGAGCTCATAACTTATCAGTAAATTTTGACTATATGTGTCAGAATAGCAAACAATCAATTTTTTTGAAAGTACTATCATTCAATCAAATTGAGATAGGCTTCTGATTTTTGCAGGCTGATATAAAAGATTGTGTTCTATTTAGTTTATTGTAAAATATTTATGACAATTTTGGAAGCAAAGTCAAACATGGATTGCTACAAAAATGAAAGCTATTAAATCATCGCTACAAGCGGCACTAGGGGATATTGATTCTGGCAATATCCTAAATATCATTAAGCTCAGGTCGAACTGGAAAACAGTGGTAGGGCAACCACTTGCCAAGGTATCGTATCCGACTCATATTTACAAAGGTTGCTTATTCATCAAGTCAAACAGTTATGCATTTGGTGATTCTCTTATCTATTACCGTAAAAATATTATAGATAAAGGGAATACTGTTTTAAAACATCACTATATTAAAGATATTAAGCTGAGTATTGATATGAATCTATTTATGAATCGCCCTGACAGATCATCAGAGACTGATCTTTTGATTAGAGATGACCTAGTGGAGTTTGCAGAAGAGACGGTATCTGATATTGAAAGCGACGAGTTAAAAGAGTCTATAAAAAATGCGATTATGAAGAGTGCGCAACGAGGAAGGTTGAAGTAAGTGCTTACTCTAAAGTTAAAAGGATATCAAAAGATAAGGATAGCAGCGCAATTTTCCATTTTTGCTTTCTCTTTTTTTCTCACAATTTGTGTCGTTAGCAATGATATAAGTTTCGGACAAAATTCTGAAAGCAAGGTATCAGAAGAAGGGGTAGAGCAACTTACCGAGCAGCTAAGGAGTAAGTCTTATCAATATTACATTCTCGGACTTATTGCAAGAAGCAATAATGAGTTTAACAAGGCAATCGAGTTATTTCTAGAATCAGCAAGCTACAATAGTAGTGCGATCCGTCCGATAGTTAAAGCTACAGAAATCTTAATCAATCAAAACAGGTTAGATGAAGCGCTAAAGATAGCCGATCTAGGACTTAGTAGGTCAGCTAATAACATAGAACTATTAACTATTAAGAGTACTATCTATGCAAAGCAAAATCGTCATGAAGATGCCATCAGCCATTACGAAAAGATAGTTGAGATTGATCCTTCTAGAAGCGATATTACAATTTTAATTGGAATAACTCTCTTTTATAATAAGAATCAATCAGAAGGTCTTGCAGTTTTAAGGGAGAATTTAAAGAAGAACCGGAATGATCCTGCTAGTTATTACTATCTAGGACGACTCTTAGTGGCAAGTGGTGATAGTAAGGAAGCGGCTAAGCTATTTAGGAAGATGACCAACAAGTTCCCATCTGATCGGCGTGGATGGGAAGCGTTGGTCTTGCTTTATCGTCAGGCAAAAAATTATTCAAAAGCAATTAAGGTAAGTAACAGATACCTAACACTTTACCCAAGCGATACAGTAATGATAGCTCAGATCATTGATACATTTTTCTTAGCTGGTGATTATAAAGGTGCAACATCCAATATTGAACAGTTGCTAGCTAGCGCTCCAGATTCTAGTTATTTACTTTATCATCTTGCGATAACAAATATTAAGTTAGCTGAAGAGAGACAAGAGACTATCTACTACGAAAAGGCGATAGAGCTCCTTGAAGATATTCAACCTGATACTTTTGAATATAGCATGGCACTCTTGCAACTTGCGATTAGTGAAGAGGCAGTAGGCAGGCTAGCGAAGGGAGTTGTTGCGCTAGAGAAGAAACTAAAATTAGATGGGATTGAACATCCTCAATCTAAAATAATCGGGCTAAAGATAGTAGAGCTTAACGAGCGTCAAGGTAAGTACGAAGATGCTAAGCGACATGTTAACAATCTGATTGAAGTAGAGCCTGGGAATTCCAATCTATATTACTATTTGGGTGTATTAGAGCTACAGTTAAACAATGATTCTGAAGCGGTTGATGCATTTAAGGTGGCATTGAGGCATGAGCCAGAAAATATAGACTATCTTTTCAATCTATCGGTTGCGTTGGAGCGAGTAGGGCAATTTGAGTCGGCAGTTCGAGTGATCAAGAAGGTTATTTACCTTGATCCAATGAATGCAGCAGCATTAAACCATATGGGATATATCTATGCTGATTTGGGCATTCATCTAGAAGAAGCAGAGGTAAGTCTGTTAAAGGCACTTAGAATTGAGCCAGATAGTGGTTATTTTCTCGATTCATTAGCGTGGGTATATTTCAAACAAGGACGCTTCGAGGAGGCGTTAACTAAGATCAAAACTGCTGCATTGAAGATGAAGCTAGATCCTGTTGTATATGAACATTTAGGAGATATCGAACGTGCGCTAGGGAATGATCAAGAGGCGATTGATGCTTATAAAAAATCGTTAGAAGCATTAGATCTGACAGATAGTAAAGAGGTCGATCGAAAAGTAGTAAATGCCAAGATTAATAAGATATTGTCAAGATTAAATTCCAATTACAACTCCAAATGAGGGGAGTAGAATGTTTGAAACCTGCAAGAGTTTTTGCTAACTATTAAGATTGGTTATGTAATGAAGAGTACTATAGCTTTAATGATTGTTGTAATGATGACGATATCATGTGTTACCTCTTCAGATTATAAAAATGATGCGTATAGGGAGTTTAACCAGCTATATAAATCTGAAGATTATAATTTCCAAGCGGTTGGCAAGTTTATACTCGAAAGTGAAGGTGGGAATGCATATGGCGATATCTTCCTTGCGTACTTGGATGATAAGTTTAGATTAGAACTTTATTTAGATGGCCAGTTAATCGGAGCATTTTCAGGTTTGAATCAAAAGTTATATTTTTTAGATGGTCAAACTGGCGTCAAGAAAGTATATATGTTGCGAGATTATATCTCAATCAAAGTTGGGGGCAATAAGATAGTGTTACCTGTAAAGCTACTTAAGAGTATCGTTACAGGAGTTCCACCAAAGCTTAGATCAGTAAGTAAAATTTATAGAGAAAAACATAACTTCTGTATTAATGATAAGTTAGATAATTTAATCATCTGTTTTAAAGATAGGCTCAAAATCATGGAGGCAGCCGGCAAAGATTGGCGACTAATAGTTAAGCCATCTACTGTTGTAAGGCGACAAGAGCTAGCTCACCTCAAATCAGTCAGTATGAGTTATCAACCGGCTAATATCGAATTAAAAATATCTTGGGATACTGTTATCAAAAAGAGTGCAACTGATTTTTCTGCTGGCTACTTTTCATTTGATGACGAGGTAGATTTTATATCTTGACTTTGGCTTGTTGCCTGCAGGAGAAGCATTATCTAAGGAGTTCGAGCCGATCTGCCAGATATCTCCTTTTGACAAATTCGACAGTCGCAATCGATTATTACCACGCCTAGTGGCAACCATTTTTCAGATACCTAAGGATAGGTGGTATCTTTAGGTATCACCTATATAAGTGATATCTTTAGATGTCACCTGCCTATATCATTGAAAACATT
>JBLYYQ010000136.1:0-10029 GCA_048550035.1 Nitrospinota bacterium | reverse complement strand
CACCACCCCTCCTTGCGCGATTATTTTCAACAATAGTAGATATTATCGTTGGACTTACAGAACCGGCATTGAATATCCCGCCTCCACTCTTGAAATTAGCGGCAGGTAAGGCGTTACCGCCTCTTATCACTACGCCATCTAATCTAGCAGTCTCATCAACTGCTTCATCATTATGATAGAGTACATGGAAGACATTGTTCTCGTACGAAGAAGGCTCCTTGATTTCCCTTATATATGCCCCTTCCTCATCACAGTCTATCTTATTAGTCGTGGGGAGTGGATAGGTTTCACATCTAAATTCCAGTACTGAATTGTCATCTTTATCTAGATCGCCTGACAAGATTGTTTCACTAGCATATATCCTACCAGCAACACCAGACTTCTCTCTGGCGCTTTTTGAACTCTCATCACCTGCAAAACCACCTATCACAGATACTCCATTGCGTAGTCTAAACGAACTCTTCTTTGCATCACCCTCACCCCAATTCCATGTTGGAAGGTAAGTACCAGCTTTCACCCATATCTTGATAGAATCAAATTCTCCTCCAAGAACTGCCCTGCCTGCCGCATCTATGACAGTCTGAAGAGACATAGTGTCACCGTTGCCAGATAGTGCACTACCCCAACTCGAACCATCAGCTCCATCATCTTCATCATCAGCATTTACATATAAAATACCAGACGTTGGTTCATTTAGCGTAACCGTAGTTGTTGCCTCACTACTCTTCTCTTTATATGTTACAGTCAGCTTGAATTCTACTGCTCCTGTAACAGTTGCTGGAACTGTGACCTCTGTTGATTGATCATTTGGGGTCGCTATTACTACAGCTCCATCTACAGTCGTCCACGCATAAGTAACATCATCTGCATTAGCTCCTGCAGGAAGTTCAGCATCACCTGTTAATCTGAAACTGTATGGGTCAACGATCCTTTCGATAGCCCCTTCAGCGTTAATTGATAATCGTCCAGTGCTAGCACTAAAATCTTTCGGCGCAATAGCCGTTATATCTTCGCCTTCACCTTCGCCTTCGCCACCTTCGTTGCCGTCACCGCCTTCGTTGCCGGTATCTGTAGCACCATCATCGCTACTGCTACTACTACATCCAAAACCGCCTATCGCAACCGTTAGTAGAAGCATTACTACTATCATTCCAAACTGTTTCAATTTCATTTTATTTACCTCTCTTTTTCCTGATTTACTATTTTGTTACCATCTATTTATAATACCCCAAAAAAGGCTTTCCTAGCGATAAAAACTTAGTCGAGGCAGATGAGCTCAAGAGCAGTAATAACTTGACCAGTCAGAGCAATCCCTATCAACCAGACGATTTTGAACTACTTAATTCTTTTGGAGTTTTGTTATTTGATTTAACGAAGCAAGAGATCAACTTTTCTCCCTTTATATTCTAACATATCTGAGTGCCTGCCAAATTTTGGGTATCGTAATCCCAATTTAGCTGAAACCATCTGTAGGGTAAATGATTGAGTTTTTGAGTCTGTCATAAGATAAGGTTATGCTGCTGAGTAAAAGTTAGTAAATCTTTTTCACCGTCCAAATTTTAATAAGCATATCTACAATGTTATTTGCTTTATTATGAACCGAGGACTTGCCTGTTATTTTCTGACTAAAAAATAATGGTCTGAATTTTTATTGATTCTTTTTGGGAAGTGGTATTATGCTTGCCCATATCAATAAATTCTAAATCTTCAAATAGTGCAGATTCAGCTCTATTAAACTATTGAACAACTTCATTCTCACTACCTTGTCATGTTTGATTAAACAAATTTTAATAGCTCTTAGTTTAGTATATTATTCTATTTCGCCATCTAACCTTGCGACAATGTAACCTAATTAATCCTGACAATACTTTCTAAATCTAGGAAAGTTTTTGTCAAAATCACCTCCTCCTTCAGTAGTAGAGCCCCATTGGTTACAAATCACAATTTACTATGTTTTTGCAAAAAACAGTCAACAGATAATGAATTCTTAGATAATTCCCTGTTAATCTTTAATAGAGATTACAGTATGAAGTATCAACAGCAATGATTGCGTATGTTTTGTAGAAATAAAGAAAGAACTTCTCTGTAGCTTTTCTAGCTAGCTCTTTTTGTTTGATATGATCGATATGTAATTCAACACCATTCTCCTTACCTCTGCTACAGTTTAGATAACTATAGTTATCTTTTTTGAGTATTTTTCTGTTATTTTCTTATTCATAAAAACAGAATATTTAAACATTCATTTTGTATTTGTTGATATTGCAAGAAGGAGAAGTTTTCTATTAAGTGCATTAGCCGATCATAATTTCTATATTTAAGATTACTCTATCTCGATTTGCTGCAAGATAGAGTATATGATTGATGAGGCTTTTGCAGCTAGCTATATGCAGGAATTTGACTTATACTAAAGTAGTAAACATAGATAGATTGGAGCTAAGTGGTGGGAAAATTTATAAGATTTATAGCTATATTTGTTTTAATATACGCTTTAGGATATCTTTTTGGTGTCTCTATTTATAACGGTGAACAGCATGATGATGAAGATCATTTTACAACTGCTATGCCGGTATCAGAGAAGCAAGCATCGACTTCTCGAGATATTAAATATAAGGTAGGTTTACCACTCCCAGATTTCACTCTTACAAGTACGACCGGCAGACTCGTTACTCCAAACTCATTTAATGGTAAGTGGATATATTTAAACTTCTGGGCAAGTTGGTGTCCTCCTTGTATTGAAGAGATGGATGATTTACAAACACTCCATAATAGATTAAACAGATATAATGTAGATGTTGTCTTAGTTAATGTAGAGAATGAAAGTCCGAAAACGATTGAGAAATGGCTACAAAATCGAGGGATAACTTTAGAATCGCTACTTGATCCTGAGGGTGAGTTAGCAGGTAAGTTAGATGTGACTACTTATCCGATAACTTTTATAATTGATCGCGATCGATTAATTCAGCGAAAGATGATTGGTAAACGACAGTGGGGCAAGAAGAAGGATTTAGAGGGTCTAATTAAATACTTTGAAAACGAGGGGATGTCATCAATTTAATACTCTAATGCAAATTAGAGAGCAGTAGCTAAAGTAAGACTGTCTTCTTATCACCTTCCACTATTTCACCTATCACGATTGGGACCTCATTTTTTGTTCTGAGACGTTCAATAAATGGGTCTAAGGTATCTTTGCCTACTATGATAACCATTCCGATTCCGATATTAAATGTCCTCGCCATTTCGGCATCATCAATTGAAGCGCCCTCTTGAATTAGTTTAAATATTGCTGGTAGTTCCCAGCTATTTTTATTAATTTTAGCATTACAATTTTTCGGTAATATTCTCGGAATGTTATCAATCAATCCACCACCTGTGATATGAACTAATCCTTTGATCTCAAATTCATCAAGAAGCGAAAGCAAGGTTTGCGAGTAATCTTTATGTACTTTAAGTAAGGCATCTTGAAGCGTTGACTGGAGCTCATCTATATACGAATCAATATTTAGTTGTAAATTCTCAAATAATACTTTTCTTGCAAGTGAATATCCATTGGTATGTAGCCCATCAGATTTAAGTCCAATTATGAGATCGCCAGGGATAATAGATTGACCATTAATGATTTTATCTTTTTCTACCACACCTGTGATCATCCCAGCGATATCAAACTCATTCTTAATATAGACGCCAGGCATTTCAGCAGTTTCACCACCAACTAACGCAATATTTTGTTTCATGCAGGCAGTAGCAATACCTTTAATTATATCTGTAACTATTCTAGGCTCTAAATGTTCAACAGCAATATAATCTAGGAAATTAATCGCTCGAGCACCCATACATAGAATATCGTTGCAACAATGGTTAACAATATCAAACCCGACTGACTCAAACCTATTTGCCATTCTAGCAATAACAAGTTTTGTTCCGATTCCATCGACACTTTGAACCAAAACAGGGTGCTGGTAGTTTTCCATAATATCTTTTAGGTCATATAACGAGCCATAAGAGCCACTCTGCAGAATGACAGCATCGTTAAATGTATTTTTGATGAACGGGCTAGCATTTTTTAAGGCTAACTGTGCATTATCGATATTAACTCCAGCCTGCTTGTACTTTTCTGATTGCATAAATTTAAGCTCATAAAAGATAAAATTAAGCTGATATGCTACCGTATAAGAGGAAAATAGGGAATAAAAAACGATATCGGATTACAATAGAGGCAAAATTAATAGTCAATCTTTCTTTTTAGTTATTGATACCAACGCTTCAATTCGTTATCGATTAAAATATCAGTTAGAATAGTTAGATTGTCTGGTCAAGATAGAGGTCAAGCTTAAGTTTGGAGATTGAAGGTTATGAGTGAAGTAGAAGAGATAGTGAGTGAAACTTTCAACAAAGAGTTGGCAGTAGAGCGATTAAGTGAGGCGATTAGGATAGTGCCTCCCATTAGAGAAGATAGTCAGCTATTAAGATATCTTGCATCACTTTTTGTTTCAAGCGATGCATTAGCGACTTGGTTGTTAAGTAGAGATGGTGAGTTAAAATGGCTTGTTTATGAATCAAATTTTTTAAAGTCAAGAGATATCACCGAGTTCAAGGGAGCGCTTGAACAATTACTTTTAGAGTATGAGAACCCTGGAGATGCATTACGAATATTCAAACATCGGGAGTTATCTAGGATAGCTCTTCGCGAACTTAATAGGTTGGCCGATCTACAAACTACATTATCAGAATGGTCATTAGTGGCAGATGTAGCGATCGATAAAGCGACTTCACTTGGGTTAGCTAAGATGAAGGAGAGTTACGGTAGAGCGCTTTATAAAGAGGGAGATGATGATAAAGATTTCAAGGAAGCAGAGTTTGCTGTTATTGGGATGGGCAAACTTGGAGGAGGGGAGTTAAATATTTCATCAGATGTTGACCTAATCTATATTCATACTTCAGATAATGGGAGTAGTGATGGGAAAAAGAGTATTGGTCTGCATGAATATTTTGTACGGCTAGGACAGTATGTGAGTCAATTATTAAATGATGTGACCAATTATGGCTACTGCTTTAGAGTCGACACCGATCTTAGACCGGAAGGCTCATCAGGAGAGCTATCAAATTCTATAGGTGCAGCTGAGATCTATTATGAATCATGGGGACAAACTTGGGAGAGGCAAGCTTATATAAAAGCGCGCCATGTAGGTGGCTCAAAGGAGGTTACAGATGAGCTACTTGATAGATTAGGACCATTTGTATATAGAAAATATTTTGATAAAGATGCAATAGGAGAAATTGCAGTTATCAAAGATAAGATTGAGGCAAAGTTAAATAGCGGGTTAAATGCCAAAAAGGCAAAATATAACATCAAATTAGGAGAAGGGGGTATTCGTGAAATTGAGTTTATTGTCCAGACGATTCAGCTCTTGTCAGGTGGGAAGCATCCTGAGTTAAAGGTTCTATCGACCTTAACAGCGCTCGATATTATCTTGAAGCTCCAATTAATCTCAAAGCCACACTATAACGATTTAAAGGAGGCATATATACTGTTTCGAGAGGTCGAAAATAGAGTTCAATATCGTGCACTTGCACATACTCATCAGATCCCAGAATCAAATTATGATTTAGAACTTTTAGCATGGCAGTTAGGGATAACAGGAGATGATAGTGCAAAGAGAGTTCAATCACTTTTAGATAAGCATCGAGTCCGTGTTCGTGCAATTTTCAATCTTCTGTTCTTAGAAGATCAACATAAGATGTCAGATGACTATCCTGTTCCGATAGAAAAAGATGAGTTAGAGCAGATAACGTTATGGTTAGAATCATTAAAATTTGATATGCCGTTAGATTCGGCGAAAAGGTTATTACGCTTGAAGTTTGGAGATGAATTTTCATATATAGCTGAAAAAAGTATCACCTTATTTGATAAGTTTGGTCCTCAACTTGTTCATGAAGCGGCAGCTACGTCGTGGCCCGATAATGTTTTAATAGGACTTGAGCTATTTTTAGAAAAAAATGGTGCCGGCAGAAATATTTTTTATGAAATTTTAGCTACAAATCGACATGAGTTAAAACTATTAGCAGCCCTCTTTTCATCAAGTGAGCGATTAACACAGCTACTGATCTCTACCCCTGATGCGATCGACTCATTTTTAATTAACGATTCATTAGCGAAGGATAAAGATTCAAGTGAGCTATTGATGGAGTTCAATGATTTAGTTGGCACAGCAGGTAGTATTGACGAAAAATTGGCAATGGTAAATCTTTACAAAGCGATTGAATTATTAAGGCTAGGATTAGCCTTGATTCTGAAGGTCAAAGATAAGTTTGCTGTTATGCGATCAATTACATTACTTGCAGAAAGTTATGTTGAGATGTTAGCAACGCTAGCAGAGAGCCACTTAAGTTCAAAAGGGATCAAATTACCAAAACATTATCTGATAATTGCTTGCGGTAAGCTTGCCCGTTCTGAGATGAATTTTGGCTCAGACCTAGATCTGATAATTTTTTATGATAGTGATAGAGAAGATGGTGTAGTACTGACAAAGTTTATACAGTTGATAATCAAATATAGTAAAACAATTACAAAGCATGGGCGAGGTTTTGATATTGATCTTAGGTTAAGACCTGATGGCTTTTCGAGTCCTGTTGTGACACCACTTAGTTTTGCTAAACATTACTATTTAGAGCGTGCAAAGGGGTGGGAGCGTTTAGCTCTGACCGGACTGCGCCTAATAAGGGGTGATAAAGAGGTTGCCACAAAGTTGAAAGCTATTACCGATTCTTTTGTTTATAAGGGTAAGTTCAGGCAAGAAGAGAAAGATGAGATAGTTAAGATCAGATCAAAGATGGTAGCTGAAAATGTCAAAGAGAAGAGTATTAATATAAAGTTTGGACATGGTGGTCTTGTTGATATTGAGTTTATAACAGAGTCTCTAATAATAGAGCATCATCCAAAGCTGAAGCGTGCTAACAAATTAGAGCCACTCACCTATTCGACAATAGTAAATAGCTTCGATCAAAATATTATTGATAAAGAGAGCTATGAAACATTATTAACTAGCTATAATATATACCGTTCAATTGAAGATGCGATAAGGCTAGATCAAGTGACTGCGACTAACGAATTGCCAGTAGAAGGTTCAAAATTCAAACGGGTTGTTAAGCGAGCAGCGATAGAAGGGCTAGAACCTGAACGATTTTTAGATCACCTTTCTGTTATAGCCGGTAAGGTGTCTGCTCTATTTAATAAAACTTTCACCCAACCGTGACAAGCTTAAACGCCGATAGCCTGATATCCAGCATCGACATATAAAATTTCACCTGTAACAGAAGTTGACATATCAGAGAGAAGATAGAGTCCAGCTTGACCAACCTCATCGATAGTGACATTTCTTCTAAGTGGAGCACGAGTAGAGCCTTGAGATAGCATCTCTTTGAAATTAGATATACCAGCAGCAGCTAAAGTTCTAATCGGGCCAGCACTGATTCCATTAACTCTAATATTATTCTCTCCTAGGTCAACAGCAAGGTAGCGTATGGAAGATTCAAGCGCAGCTTTCGCAACTCCCATTACATTGTAGTTAGTGATAACTTTTTGAGCACCATAAAATGTCAATGTTAGCAATGCACCACCATTTGGCATAAGGAGATGTGCCTCTTTTGCAATTTTAGTAAAAGAGTATACAGAGATATCCATTGTAGAAAGAAAGTTCTCTTTAGATGTATTGTAATATTTCCCTTTAAGTTCAGCTTTGTCAGAAAAGGCAACTGCATGAAGTACGAAGTCAATGGTTCCAAAATGTTCTTTAGCCTGTTTAAAGAGTGAAACAATCTCATCATCACTAGCTACATCCATTTTACGAATAAAAGAGGAATTAGTCTCTTTAGCTAACGGTTTGATTCTTTTTTCAATCTGATCTATTGCATAGGTATATCCAATTTCTGCACCTTCATTTGATAATGCTTTGGCAATCCCCCACGCTATTGAGCGTTCATTTGCAACTCCGATTATGAGCCCTTTTTTGTTATCCATGATGCCCATATAGTTTCCGATCCCTCCGTAATAAAAAAATATTACAATAATTAACATAAACGCTAATTATATCAAAACAAAGGGGTTAAACAAGTAACTTTTAGAAATTGATTTTAAGATGAAGTTACTTCAAGTAAAAATAAATATAATAGTGCATTGACAAAAAAAGAGTATAAACATAGAATAACTAGCTTGTGCATTGGTGATAGGGCCGGTAGCTCAGTTGGCAGAGCAACTGACTTTTAATCAGTAGGTCGAAGGTTCGAGCCCTTCCCGGCTCACCAAAAGATAGTATAAAAGATAGTGATAAGTGTTGTCCCCATCGTCTAGCTGGCCCAGGACACCGCCCTTTCACGGCGGCAACGCGGGTTCAAATCCCGCTGGGGACGCCAGCCGAGGTAGCTCAGTCGGTAGAGCAGGGGACTGAAAATCCCCGTGTCGGCGGTTCGATTCCGTCCCTCGGCACCACTACTAGCCTTCTTTGACTTCCAATTTGTAAGCTAGTATAATACCTATAATCATAAATATATTATATTATCTCGGCTAGAGTGTGCAAAATGAGCGAGACTGCAGATGCAAAATATGATGCTGTAGTTATTGGAAGTGGGCTTGGTGGATTGACGGCAGCTGCTTTACTGGCAAAGCGAGGAAAGAAAGTTTTACTTATTGAGCAGTCTGTTATGGCAGGTGGATGTGCTGTCACATTTAAGCGTAAGCAGTATAAAATGGAGGCATCACTACATGAAATGGATGGCTTTGGACTGCACGATTATAAAGCAACCATACTGAAGGAATTGAATCTTTTTGATAAAGTTAAATTCCTGAAAGTACCTGAATTTTATCGCTTTATCGCTAAGAATAATGAATTTATTTTCCCCAATGATCTTGAAGAGGCGATCAGACTTTTAATAGATAAATTCCCTGATGAGAAGGATGGGATTCTCAAATTTTTCAAAATTGTGCTTGCAATACGAAAAGAGATCCACCGGATCATGCCTATTTATGGGTGGCTTCAAACGTTACTGATGCCATTTATGCCATTAATTGCTCCGCGGGTAGTTTTTTATACTTATACGAAGCAGACGGTAGGTCATCTACTTGACTCGCTAATAAAGAATGAAGATCTCAAACTTATCTTAACTGCAAATATTGCCTATTATCACGACGATCCATACCATACATCACTACTTTACTTTAGTGCTGGGCAGGGTGGGTATTATAGTTTAGGTGGTTATTTTGTACAGGGTGGCTCTAGCAACCTTTCTGATTGTATGGTCAATATTATTGAGAAAGCGGGTGGACTAGCTCTACTTAGGACTACGGTTAGCAAAATAATAGTTGAAAATGGTGCAGCTATTGGAGTTGAATATTTTCACAATAAAAAAAGAGCAGAGATCAAGAAGGTTTTTGCTCCGAACATCATAGCTAATGGGGCAATTGACAATATCGCAGCAATGCTTCCTGATGTTGAAAAATCAAAAATCAAAAAGTTGACTAACAATCTTAAGCTCTCTACCTCTTTTTTCAATGTTTATATCGGATTTAAAACAGCACTAAAGGAGCTAGGTAGTAAACATTACTCTACTATTATAGATAGTGCTGACCAGAAAACTATGGCAGATATAACCAGCGAGGAAGAGTCCAATCCTTATGATAAGTGTAGATTTACCTTTATCGATTATAGTCAAATTGATTCTAAGCTAGCACCAGACGGGATGAGTGTTGGGACGATTACAATTGCTGATCATATTAGTAGATGGGATAGTTTGACAGATGAAGATTACAAAAGGAAAAAAGAGGAGGTTGCTCAGATACTGTTAAAGCGATTAGAGAGAGTTATTCCAGGTATCTGCAGTGCAATCGATTATTATGAAGTAGCTACTCCGAAAACGATCCAACGCTATACGATGAATCCACAAGGTGTTGTCTATGGTTTTGCTCAGATCCCAGAGCAGATCGGACTTTTTCGAATTAAAAACCGATCACCAGTTAAGAATTTATATTTTGCATCATCT
>JBLYYQ010000135.1:0-16155 GCA_048550035.1 Nitrospinota bacterium | reverse complement strand
AGTCAAATTATAGAGGTAGGATCTCTTTAGAGTCTACTTTAGCTTGTCGCCGACTGAGCGGCCACTTTTGCCTTTTGGGCAAATTTTATCTCTTCTATAGCCGCCAATGTTACAACTTGATTGGCAATGTCGTTAAAGACTTTTGCAATCGGAGATTCTTTTGATTTCGGATCAAATGCAGATTCTCCACTATCACCAGCAACCCTTAATGGTCTATAAATTGGGACTGTACCAATAAGGTTGATCCCTAATGATTTTGATTCATTGAGTGCTCCGCCACTTCCGAATATATCAGTTGCACTGTTGCAGTTAGGGCAGATAAATTCGCTCATGTTTTCAACGATTCCTAAGATGTTCACTTCAGTCGTCTGCAACATTTTAACAGCCCTTCTTACATCCATAAGAGCAACTTCTTGCGGAGTAGTTACAACTACTGCTCCTGTTACCTGTAGTTGCTGTGCTAATGAAAGTGGAACATCACCAGTTCCAGGAGGCATATCAACTAGTAAATAATCAAGATCGCCCCATGCAACATCATTTAAAAGCTGATCGAGTAGCTTCATTACCATCGGACCTCGAATGATAAGAGCATCAGACTCAGTTAGTGCCATGCCGATAGATACTACCTTTAATCCTTTGGATTCACATGGCAAGATTTTACCATCCTCAACAGTTAATTTGGCATTCGCAACATTTAACATCTTATGAACTGATGGTCCAAAAATATCTAAGTCAAGTAGTCCCACTTTGTATCCTTGCGAACTTAATGTTAATGCAAGGTTGACAGATATGGTCGATTTGCCAACACCACCTTTCCCAGAGATTATAGGAATTATTGCGCCAACTTGAGCGATCCTCTTTCGTTTGAATACTGATTCGCCAGCATTCTCGCCAGTCTCTTCCTTTTTGACATTGCCAAATAGTACGTGAGCTTTAACAGAGAGTGCCGCCTCAACTGCCGTAACAATTTCAGCTTCGAGCTTGGCAAGCAGATCATTGTCAGCCATCAACGGCTTTAAAGCAATCACTGCATTGCCAGATTCATCAAAATCAGCCCTAGTAACAGCCTGAATTTCGACAAGACTTTTCGACATATTTGGATAATTAATCTGATCCAGAACCGCAACTATCTTTTCATTCATAAAATTCCCCTCCGGCAGATAAAATAAAAAATCGAGTTAAATATTATCCAATAGCTTGCACAGATGTAACTTCAGGAATTCTATCTTTTAATGCTTTCTCAATACCCATCTTCAATGTCATACTTGCCGATGGACAACCAGAACAAGCACCTTTTAATCGAACAAGTACCACTCCATCATCAGAACTATCTATATATTCAACATCTCCACCATCAGCCTGCAGGGCAGGGCGAATTAGATCTAATGCCTCTTCAACACTCTTTTTATCAATCATTTTCTGTTCCTCAAAAATTGCTACAACTCTTTTAAAATGTAGCCGGTTAGTTAAGTTTTTTAAACTCCTATTATCATAATCAGTAACATAGCTTTGCTAACGTTACAATAATATATTAAAAAATCAGACTGTTTTAGTCATGTATTAATGATAACAGATAGTACAAAAATTAGAATAAAATAGTTTGAAATTAGAGATTTTCAACAAAAATAGCTATAATTGCGTTAATATCTCCTTTAATTTTTATAGGTTTAGGATAAGTATGGCAAAAAGTTACGGATTGCTCTTCCCAGGGCAAGGTTCGCAGTTTACCAGAATGGGTGAATCGTTTTTCGATCTAGACAATGACTTTAAAGATAAAGTAGAAGAGGTAAATGATATAGCAAAGTTTGATCTATTAAAGTTAATAATGGATGGACCAAAGGAGCAGTTAGATCAGACTCAGTTTACGCAACCTGCACTCTATTTTGTATCTAGCATTATATATGATCGTATTATGTTAAGTGGCAAGGTAGATCTTAGTTTAGTTGCAGGTCATAGTGTAGGGGAGGTTGCTGCAGCATACGGATCTGGTTCGATATCATTTGAGGATGGATTACGATTTGTCATCAAGCGAGGTGAGTTAATGAGTAAAGCGACTCCCCCACAATTTGGTTCAATGGCGGCCATCATCGGTCTGACGGCAGATAAGATCGATAGTGCGATCAAAGAGTTTGATCAAGGGATCTCGATTGCAAACTATAATTCACCACTTCAGAGTGTGGTTGCAGGTGAACGAGGGAAGATAGAAGAGTTCGGCAGAAAGATAAAGGAGCTAGGAGCCAAGAAATATGTTTTGCTACCAGTATCAGGTCCGTTTCACACAAAATTTATGAATAAAGCGAAAGAGGAGCTAAAAGAGTTTGTCGATTCTATTGAGTTTAAGGAGCCAAAAGTTAAGTTACTCCGAAATTTAGATGCAAAACTAGTTGAGAGTGGCGATAAGATTAAAGAAGGATTAATTGAGCAGATATCATCACCGGTGCTCTGGAGCGATTCAATTTTGAAGTTATCGAGTATGAATGTTAAATCGCTCATTGAAGTAGGACCAGGTAAGACTCTAGCAGCTCTTGCAAAACGGACGGATAGTAGCCTTGAGGTTATTTCAATAAATGATGTTACAGATTTAGGGAGGATATGAGATTAGATGAAGCGGCTGAAAAATAAGGTAGCGATCATAACAGGAGCAGCGCGAGGGATAGGTCAGGCTATTGCAATTGAATTTGCGAAAGAGGGTGCAAATCTGGCGATTGGTGCAACAAAGGAATCAAGTCTGGAAAACAGTCTGAATATGCTAAAAGAGTATGATATTGAGGTTCTTCCATTTTGGGGCGATGTTGCTCTGCTAGAACATGCAAAGGAGGTAAGTGCTAAAGTTGCTGCCCATTTTGGAAAGATTGATATATTGGTTAATAATGCGGGGATTACCAAAGATTCGCTACTGATTCGGATGAAAGAATCCGATTTTGATGATGTAATAAAAATCAATCTTAATGGTACTTTCAATTTTACGCAGTCAGTGGCAAAAGTTATGCTTAAAGAGCGAGCAGGTTCTATAGTAAATATCTCATCAGTGGCAGGTGAGATAGGTAATGCAGGTCAGGTGAACTATTCTGCCGCAAAAGCAGGGATTATAGGGTTAACGAAAACTCTAGCAAAAGAGCTAGGGGGAAGAAATATTAGAGTAAATAGTGTTACGCCAGGCTTTATTGAGACTGATATGACCTCAAATTTAAATGAGAAAGTAAAAAGTAGTATACTAGCGAATATACCATTATCTCGTTTTGGTCTTGCAAGTGAAGTATCAAAGGCGGTAACATTTTTAGCAAGTGACGATTCAACATACATTACAGGAGCTGTTTTACCAGTAAATGGCGGTTTGGCAATGTAATAGTTGGCAGGAGAGCTGAATTAGTATAATGTATTGAGAATAAATATTGGATTTTTTGATAGGAGATGAGAAATATGACCATAGAAGAAAAGGTCAAGTCTATTGTTGTTGAACAGTTAGAGGTAGATGAATCAAAAGTAACAGCTGATGCGAAGTTTGATGTTGATTTAAATGCTGACTCATTAGATGTTGTAGAGTTGGTGATGGCATTTGAAGAGGCATTTGATATTGAGATTCCTGATGAAGAGGCTGAGAAGATTCAGACAGTCCAGCAGGCGATTGACTATATAACCAACTCAGCTAGCATGTAGAAGAGAAACTTTTATCTATGGGTTAGAATGTCATGAAAAATGTAGTGGTGACCGGTTTAGGGCTAATTTCTCCTCTTGGTCTTAACAATGATGACAACTGGAATAATGCGATAAATGGTAGAAGTGGTATTGATCAAATAACAAGATTTGACACTACAGGCTATCCGACAACAATCGCAGGCGAAGTTAAAGGATTTGATGCTAGCCAATACCTAGATTCCAAAGATGCAAAGAAGATGGATCGTTTTATTCATTATGCAATTGCAGCTGCCGATCTAGCATTAAAGGATGCTAATATTGATGTTGATCAACTTAGCGTTGAGGAAAAAGACCGAACTGGTGTAATTATAGGAGTCGGCATTGGAGGTCTGCCTGAGATTGAGGCAACAGCGAATAAACTCTATACGCAAGGTCCACGCCGTGTGTCGCCATTTTTCATCCCCTCAGTTTTAGCGAACCTAGCAGGAGGTCAAGTTTCGATTTACTTTGGTCTGACAGGCATTCATAACTGTTCTGTAACTGCTTGTGCATCAGGAGCAAGTGCAATAGGAGATGCGGCAGTCGCCATTGAACGAGGAGCGGCTGATATTGTAGTATGTGGTGGTTCTGAAGCAGCAATTACAGGGCTTGGTATCGCAGGCTTTGCTGCTACTCGTGCATTATCAAAACGTAACGATGACCCCACGAAAGCATCACGACCATTTGATAAAGATCGAGATGGATTTGTTATGGGTGAGGGTGCTGGGATATTGGTACTTGAAAGTTTGGATTCTGCGCGACGACGGTCTGCTAAAATATATGCAAAAGTGGCTGGATATGGGTCGACTGCAGATGCGTTTCACCTTACTGCTCCACATCCTGAAGGGCGAGGCGCTGCACGATGTATGGAACTTGCTATTAAAGAAGCATCATTTAAGACTGAAGATGTCGGATATGTTAATGCTCACGCCACTTCAACAATGGCAGATCTGGTCGAAACTGAGGCAATCAAGCGGGTTTTTGGAGAGCATGCATATAAGCTTAACATCTCATCAACAAAGTCTATGACAGGTCATCTGTTAGGAGCCGCAGGTGGTGCTGAAGCGATCTTTTCAATAATGGCACTTGAAAATGGAATCATACCGCCGACTATCAATCTTGAAACTCCTGATGCTGGCTGCGATCTTAACTATACTCCAAATAGATCGGTGGAACGTGAACTAACAGGAGTATTATCAAACTCATTTGGATTTGGGGGTGTTAATGTTTCGTTGCTCTTTACGAAATAAATCCTGATCGAGCTATTAATTGATAGAGATGGAATTAGAGACTGATCGACATAACGACCTTATAAAATTCTCAACACTACTTGGATTTGAATTTAATAATCTTGCTCTTTTAGATACCGCTCTTACCCATAAGAGTTTTCAAGATGAAAAGAGAGGACTATTTGGGGGCAATAATGAGCGATTGGAATTTTTAGGCGATACGGTTTTAGATATTATTATTAGCGAACATATCTTTCGTGAAAATCAAAATTGGACTGAAGGAGAGCTAACAAAGAAACGGGCTCAGATAGTTAGCAAAGAATCATTAGCAGAGGTTGCACGAGGCCTCTCGATAGGTAGTTTTATAAAGTTTGGCAACACCGAGTTAGCATCAAATGGAGCAAATAAGAGTTCAATACTTGCTGATTCATTAGAAGCGCTTGTTGCAGCTATATACTTAGATGCTGGTTATAGTTTGACTCAAAAGTTTGTTTTAGAAACCTTTTCGACCCGGATATCGAAAGTCACACTTGGATTAGTTGAAGAAAATTTCAAGAGCCAATTACAAGATATCTTAAAAGGAAAGGCATCTCAGCTATCTTATAAATTAGTTAAAGAAGAGGGTAAAACTCCTAATAAAATATTTTTTACAGAAGCTTGGTTTGGAGAGAAAGTATATGGAAGGGGTGTCGGCTCTAGCATCAAAGCTTCAGAGCAAGAAGCAGCGAAAGAGGTTTTAACAAAAGTTAAAGAAATAGAGGGATGATTGAGTGGTGACTATCTAAATGTTTCTGAAATATTTTGCTCAATACAGGGCGAATCTTCTTATGCCGGCAGGCGATCTGCATTCATAAGACTATTTGGGTGTAACATACTCTGCAGCTGGTGCGATACAGTTTATGCGCTCAAAGGTGACAAACAAAAGCAACTCTCACATCAAGCAATAATAGACCAGATATCTACTTACAATCTAAATTTGGTTGAGCTTACAGGTGGAGAGCCATTAATACAAGATGGAGTTGACAGATTTATTAGTAAATTGATCGACCTTAATTGGGAATTACTAATAGAGACTAATGGGACTATCGATTTACGAAACTTCGATAGTCGCCCGATCTATATTGTCGATTACAAGCTTGCAAGCGCAAAAAGCGAAGTTCCATTTTTCAAACCAAACTTTGCAAATTTAAAATCAAATGATGAGCTAAAATTTGTAATTGGCTCTAAAAGTGATTTCTTAGAAGCTACGAAGGTGATCAAAGAAGAGGAGCTAGAAGATAGAGTTGTGGTCAATTTTTCACCTATAACTGAGATGATTAAACCTCTAGAGCTTGCCAATCTTATTCTAGAAGCCAAACTCAATGTAAGGCTAAACTTGCAGCTACATAAAATATTGTGGCCTAATATACCAAGTGGTGTCTAGTAGCTAATTGCGACTAGAATAGTAGCCGTTTGATATCATTATAAAATGCAAAAACCATCAGTAGTAAAAGTAGGCTAATTCCAACCTTTTGAGCTGCTTCTTGCAATTTCAGACTCAACGGTTTTCTTATAATAGATTCAATAGTCAAAAAGAGTATATGACCGCCATCTAAAACAGGGATCGGCAACAAGTTTAAAACTCCAAGATTGATTGATATAAATGCAATAAATCCAAGTAATGTTGGGATTCCTTGTTCAGCAGCTTTTCCTGCAAACTGCAATATTCCGATAGGACCTGCGATCTGATTTGCAGGGATATCTCTACTTATCAATTTCGATATACCATAAAAGAGAAGTTGAATTGTTGAAATTGTCTTTTCTACTCCAAACTTGGCAGCATCAATCACTCCTCGTTGCACTTTGATCTGTGTTGGGATTATCCCTAGTTCTAACTTAGCTTCTGGGACTATATCAAGCGTTAACAGTTTTGACCTTCTCTTTACTTCAAACGATAGAGTCTCCCCGTTAGATTGCTTAATGATTGAGACTAATTCAGATGATGTTCGGATATTTTGCCCATCAATAGAGACTATCTGATCCTCTACCTCGAGTCCCCCTTTCAGGGCAGGACCTGGTGTGATACCGTCTATTGAAGGATGTTCATCTCCTTCTTTAATAGCCACACCTATGACACCAATTTCAGACAATGGAAAGCTAAGCTCGATTTCTTCCTCGCCACGCAGCATTAGTAGATCTACATGTTGATCTGTTCTCTTCTGTAGCCCTTCTGAAAACTCTTCCCAAGTCGATATAGTCTCACCGTTGACCTTTAGAATCTTATCGTTTGCTGCAATGTTTGCTTTGAACGCAGCAGATGATTCGACCACCCGCTCTACTATCAATGTGTTTTGGTATATCCCAACCATTGACAAGAGTCCGAATAATAGAACCGCCAATAGTATGTTACAGAGAGGACCTGCAAGCGTAATTAAGAATCGCTTCCATATTGGTTGGTTTTGAAAGTGATCCGGATCTCCTATATTGTCACTATTTTTAAGGTCTTCAATCTCTTCACCATAAAATTTGACATAACCTCCTAATGGGATATAGGCCAATATATATTCAATATTGTTCCGTGTAAACGATACGATCGGTTTGCCAAAGCCTATTGAAAATTTCTCCACTCTCACATCTAATCCGACTGCAGTTAAAAAATGACCTAATTCATGCACCAATATTAAAAATGCAAGAACTACCACTGCAACCACAATAAATGTTATTTTATCGCTTAGCGTAGATAAAAATGAAGTTGGAATAAATGAAAAATTACCTATTACCATAGTTGAAAAACTCATTAACACTCTCTACCATCCCTTCTTATATAATAAATCAAACGGCTCAATCTTCAAGTCGTCGATTTTTTTAATTTTAAACATATTTTTTCTACCTTTAATAATAGAGGTATGATCAAAAAAATTAAAGCTATTACTATTGCCTAACTGGTCAATAATTTTTATAGTCAAAATATCTAATGAACCTTTACGTAATATTATAAGTAAACCTTTCAAGGCTGGATAACCTTTTTTAGGGAGCAGCTTTAGATAATATTTTGACTGATCACTATTTTTAATGCGACTAATGGTAAATATCTTAGAAAGCTTAACCTTTCCTAGCAACAGCATAAATAAGATATCCTTTGAGGCTGTAGTTCGCAAATTCCCTTTGTATACCTTTTTAGTTTGAGGATCGTAAGCTATAAGGTTTTCTCCATCGGCTACGATACTCTTCCCATTCTCAAAATCGAGTCTAAACCTATCTGGCCTTATGATTATGATTTTTCCTCTGCTTATATCTTTGTTTTTAAAACTTCTGTTTGCCTTAATCTGTTCAAAACTAGCTGACAACGTTTTAATTGACCCTAATGCATTATTTGCAAGTTCGGTAGCTAACTCACCTGCCTTGAGAGATTGAGCTGTTGCGATCAAAATAATGACCAGTAACAATAGAGGCGGTTTAAGATTCATTTTGATCAACCTTAGGTGAGAATCGATTACTGATTAAAAGCCCAATCGCTTCAGGATAGAGCTGATGTTCTATAAGTAAAATTTTCTGACTCAAGCTTTCTACTGTTTCATTTTCATCAATAGCGACCTTCTTTTGTAATATTATAGGGCCAGTATCGATCCCTTCATCTACGAAATGAACAGTGCAGCCAGATTCAGTATCATTAGCTGCTAATGCTTGTTGCTGCGGATTTAGACCAGGATATTTTGGGAGCAATGATGGGTGAATGTTAACAATCGAAGCATTAACTCTAGAAAGAAATTGTGAAGATAGTATCCTCATAAAACCAGCAAGACATATAAGGTCAACCTTGGCTAACTCTAATATATGAAGGATCGCAAGCTCAAACTGATCTTTACTACTATAATCTTTTCGATCTACAGTTTCACTTTTAATTCCAAACTCAGAAGCAAGTTTTAAGACAGGCGCATCTTTGTTATCGACTATCAAAATAGAGATAGTGGCATCTATTTTTTGATCCTTAATGGCGGTTGCAATTGCTTTGAAATTGCTCCCTCGACCTGACGCTAAAACTCCGATTCTATATTTGTTGAGACTATTCATTGCTGTAACTCTTAATATTTTAACTACTGCCAGACTTCGCAAATATCTCTGACAGTTTTTTCACCATCTCAATGTTTTGCGTGTGACCACTCTTAATGGCAGTAAACTCAGCTAATACAGGTCTACCTAAAAGGTATAAATCACCTATAAGGTCTAGTATCTTATGGCGTGCAGGTTCATCAGGGAATCGAAGCTCAGTATTAACTATCTTCTCATCATCAATTAAAACCACATTCGAAAGTTTCCCTCCCGTAGCTAAACCTGCATCATTTAACGCTTTTAGATCTTTTAAAAATCCAAATGTTCTTGCCGAGGCAATATTTTCCTTATAATATTTTGGCGAACGATACTCATAGTAATATTCCTGCTTGCCAAGAGGTAGTGGGTAATCTAACTTATACAAAACAGAAAATTTATCGCTTGGCTTTGCTATCAGGACTGGCGGATTATCAATCGAACCAACCGTAACAGTCTTAGATAGTCGTAATGGCTCTATTGGTTCATAAGAGTTCTCTACCCCTGCATCTTCTATCAAATTGCAAAAATCGATTGCAGATCCATCACGAATTGGAGCTTCATCACCTATCTTTATCAGCAAGTTTGTAATCTGATAACTCGATAACGCAGACAATATATGCTCGACTGTTTTTACCTTGACAGATCCACTTGCAAGAGTCGTTGCATATTGTGTTGATTCTACATTCTCAATTGAGGCGGCTATCTTTACACCGGTCGATATATCGGTAAAGAGTATTCCACTATTAGGTGGCTGTGGTGATAAGATTAATCCTGTATTGATTCCAGAATGCAAGCCCTGACCACAAAGCACAATGGAACGCTTTAATGTCTTTTGTAGAATCTTTTTACTTTTTGATTTAACACTTCTAGCTCTGACTTTCCCTAACGAATCTTCACCTAAAGCTACACCTTGCTTAGATTCATCAGATAAATCAAAATGTTCTAATGTAAGAATCTTGCCGGTTAAGCTTTGAATAGCCTGCTCTACCTTGGCACTTAATCCTTTTACATTACTATGCCATGGCAGTTTAGATAATGTTTCAAATACAGCAGAGTCAATTTTAACTAAATTTTTACTGTAGCTTTCTGCATGGATTGCAGCAAAGAT
The DNA here is from genome assembly GCA_048550035.1 of Nitrospinota bacterium. GTDB lineage: Bacteria > Nitrospinota_A > UBA7883 > UBA7883 > JBLYYQ01 > JBLYYQ01. Next base: position 6,075 of record JBLYYQ010000135.1, on the reverse strand, counting down.
TTCTACGAACTCTGTAATGTCAGCAGGACGGCGTCTTAGTGGTACGAATTTAATTAACTGTTTATTTTTGTTAAAAAGTTCTATCAATGAAGCTCTGATTATTTTTTTACTTATTGAAGTTGTTGATCCAATTATCTTTATATCAGAGTAAAATTTTGTTGTAGGATCAAAGTATGGTTTTAAAATTTCTGCTAATTGATCCTGAAGTTTATGCTTGAGCGCATCAATATTTTCAAGAAATAGCAGACCACCTTTGGCCTTGATAAATATGTTATCTTCTTTGGTGGCATTAAAAGTAGAATGAAACTCATTATCACTTAAATCAGACAGCCAAATCTCAACAAAGGGTTGATCATTTCGATCTGAATTTTGCTTTATATAACGTGCCGCATAGCGTTTCCCTAAACCGTTCTCGCCAATTAACAGGGTATGACCAATCTCCTTGCTAATTTTATCAATCTTCTCTTTAGTTCGCTTTGCAATTTTAGAGCTACCTGCTAATCGAATCTTTGCATATGAATCTAAGAGTGCCTTACGCTTTGCAAAATAGATGTTCTCCTTCACAACTGGATTGAGCGCACGTTCTATTGCTCCACTTAACTGTTCCATCGAGAAAGGTTTTTCGATGAAATCTACCGCACCATTCTTTGTCGCTTGAACTGCTATATCTATTGCACCATGACCGCTCATCATTATTACTTCAATATCAGGATTTATTGCCTTTATTAATTTTAATGTCTGGATCCCATCTAGACCTGGAAGCCATATATCAAGCAATACAAGATCAGGTGGATTGCGCTTGATTAGTTTTAACGCCTCTTCTGCAGAGCCACTAGTTACTATCTTATAACCTTCATCAGATAAAATATCTTCTAATGTCGCTCTGATATTCTTTTCATCATCAATGACTAAAATAACTTTTTCCATATCTTAATGGTAACACTTTCTACTGGTTTAATCAGTTTATCGGGATTGATATTCTAAATATTGTCCCTACTTGACCATTTGGCAATACCTTGATCTGTCCATCATGATCTTCTATAATATCATTTACAATCGCTAAACCTAACCCAGCTCCAGTAGGTTTAGTCGAAAAATAACGGGTGAACACCTGTTTACGTAATGATGTTAATATACCTCGCCCTTGATCTGCAATCTCTATCCTTGCTCTGTTTTTGCTCACCTTTTTTGTCTGGATAGTTATTACACCTTCGAGTCCTTTCATCGAATCAAACGCATTTTCTATTATATTTATTAATGCACGCTTAAACTGTTCGACATCTAATTTCACCATCGTAATGTTTGAATCAAAATTTGTTTTGACTTTGATATTCTTATCGATATCTTTATATAGATTTATCACATCCCATATAACATCATGAAGCATGGATGGCTTTCGTGCGATATTTATAAATGAAAGAGGAGCTACTTTCTTTTCAGAAGTCTCGGTTTCATTTTCTATACCGGGTTGATCTGTCGCTTTTGCTAGATCTGAAAATTTCTCCACTAATAATTTTAAGGCTGCTACCTCTTGTATGATTGTATTAGTCGCATCATGGAATACTTTTGGAAAATCAGGCGATTGGTTTTCAAATTTTAACTTCATCCGCTGTGCATTTAGCTGTATCGGTGTTAATGGATTTTTTATCTCATGTGCTAATACTCGAGATAGATCTTTTATTGCCTCTGCCCGTCTTGCAGTGATTAATTCTGTAAGATCATCAAGCACTAGCACTGCACCTGAATAGTGACCATGATCATCTAAGAGTAATGATGCAATAATCTTTAATGTCTTGACTCTACCATTAATCGTAAGCTTAGCATCTTTTTCTATACGAGCTTTTTTTGCTAATCGTACATCCTTAAAGACTAATCTAGCTATCCTCAATGAGTTCTCATCTAATACTTTATTATATCGTTGATCTTTTACACTTACTGGATCTATGTTTAGAATTATCCCAGCAGATTTGTTGATCGTTGTTATCACTCCTCGCTTATCAACTGAAATAACTCCTGCTCCTATATTGTTCAAAACTGTTTCAACATATCTATTTGCATGTTCTAGCTCTATATTCGAATCTACTAAATTGTTATGTGCATTCTTGATCTTAACTTCCGATTCTGCTAGATCTTCGGTCATAACATTAAACGCAGTTACTAACTGGCCTACCTCATCATTTCCTCGAACTTGCTCAATCCTTACTGATAGATTCCCCTGTGCCACAAGTTTCGTGGCTGCTGATAAGCGGCGCAATGGAATTACAATGCCGTTTGACAACTGAATCCCAACTAAAATTGCTGCCAGTATAATTACTAGACCTACTATTGCCAAGGTTAGATAGTAAGTTGCCTTAATTATATCCTTTTGTAAAAGAAGTTGTTTATAATTTGTGAAAACATGGAGGATGTTTTGTATCTCGCTAAACAACTCTTCATCTAACTCTTGGATGACCATTATATAAGCCTTAGCTGGCAAACTACCTGTAGATTTTACATCTGCAACAGTAATGGCAAATATCCCTCGATCAAGCTCAACAATATCTCTTGCAATACTCCCTTCCTTTAACTGCTTGATTATCATCTCCTCGCCTGATTTGAAGTCAAAATCTAGTGGTTTTTCTAACTTTGAGACATTAGAGATCAGTTTAAATGAACTATTATAGACATGAATGATATCTATATTATATTCCTCTAGCTTGCTATGTAGTAATGCTTCAAGATCATTGTTTGTCTGCTCTAAGGAGCTATAATCTTTGGCTAGCTTGGTAGTTAAAAATTTTAATAGCGACTCTGATTTTTCTACGAGCATCGAATCTACACGATCGGCGATCTTTAACGATAAACCCATAGTATCGCCAATCTTGTCATTAATCCATTTGTCAACTGTCTCTGAGAGCAACCCGCTTGCAACCATAAACATTAAGATTGTTGGAGTCAATGTCATTGCTAGAAATGATAATACTAACTTACTTTGTAAGGTTGACGATGCTTTAGATTGTTTATATTCGAAATATAACTGCCATAACCTCTTACTGAGTATGACCAACAAAACTAAAATCAAAATTATCAGAAAGTTTAATGCTAAAGCGATCGCTAGATCATTACTTATTGGAGTCTCTAGGTCACCTTCATAGCTTGAGAGCCATAGTATGACTAAGAGTGTAAATACACTTAATACTGTTATGAGGTTGATACGAAATTTTGTTTTTCGCTCAGTGGAGCTTTTACTTGGCGTAAAGTATAGCGCGTAAAGCCAGCTTAATTGTTTATAGATGAATAGCTTAACAAAACGCATCTATAAACCAATATTTTTGGCTCCACCAGGAAGAAATGGGGCCGAATGGGTCAGATCTGTCTTGAAACTAAAAAATTTTAGAAAAAATAAAATATAATTAAATGGTAGTGGAAGCTCGATTGCACTCATCTCGCATTTTACAGTGAAGTAATGAACCTTGTCTTGTTCTAGAGCATCTATCTTTGCTATCGGAATTTTCTTAATAGTATTCATCCATACTTTTAATGCTTCAAACTTTTCGATCTCGAGCCCCTTTGCTACTTTCTGTTCGTTAACTGGATCTGTGACTTTATCTTTAGAGCGACTATCGGTACTTGTACCCATTGCATTATAATATGCAAGCTCCGAATCAAAATTGATGGCAGACTGTATTGGGCCACTTTTCTCCCATGTCAGATATTTTTTCCGCAATGGGTTATAGATACTCATCTTTTTGATAAATAGTTTTTTTACTTTCTGATCCCACAATAATGATCGTTTGCTATTTAGATAGATTGAGTACGAAAACATTACTGGGGTGCCTGAGTCGATAGTTTTTATAATCTTATCTGTGAATGCACCTCGCAACCATGCAGAGACCTCTAGCTCGCTATTTAGATTCTCACTCCTAACGACATCTAACATATAAGCTGGCTTGCTATATGCTATTTCTACTTTAATCAAAACTAATGTCAAAATTGAAATAGCAACTAATAGAATTTTATTCTTCATCTCTTGAAACTTAAATATGGATATCAGTTATAATAGCATAAAAATCTAGCTCTTTCACCACTCTACATAGATAGTGAAAACAGGCTAAAGATACTATTGCTACTTTTCTTCTGTTGCTTTACTAATAATTTTCGGCAGATCATATGTATTGTATCTGCCTGAGTTGAACTCCTCTGACTCTAATACCATCTGACATGTCTGAATTGTAGAACTTATACCTTCAATATAAAACTCATCTAATGCACGCTTCATACGCAAAATAGCTTCACCCCTACTCTTATCATGGACAATAAGTTTAGCTAACATTGAGTCATAGTATGGTGATACTTTATAACCTCTATAGATGGCAGTATCGACTCTTACTCCAGGACCTCCAGGAAGGTTTATCTCATTAATTTTACCTGGTGATGGGAGAAATGTTAAAGGATCTTCTGCATTAATTCTGCACTCAATTGAATGGCCGCTAAATGTTATATCAGATTGGGAGAGTGATAACTCAGCTCCACTTGCTACCTTGATCTGCTCTTTGACTATATCTATCCCTGTTATATATTCAGATACAGGATGCTCAACCTGAATTCTGGTATTCATCTCTAAAAAGTAAAAATTGTAATCATCGTCCATTAGAAATTCCACTGTCCCTGCTGAATAATAACCGATGTTTTTTGCAATCTTAACTGCCGATTCTAAAAGCTCTTCTCGAACTTTAGCAGGCATATTAGCTGCTTGCGCCTCTTCAACTAACTTCTGGTTACGACGCTGAATAGAACATTCCCGGTCGCCTAAGTGAACAACATTCTGATGCTGATCTGCTATAATCTGTGCTTCAATATGGCGAGGATTCTTGATGAATTTTTCAATATAAAGTTCATCATTTTTAAATGCATTGCGTGTTTCAGTTTTGATAATGTCAAAACTACTTTCTAATACTTCATTAGTTTCGATCAGCTTAACACCTTTGCCACCACCACCTGCGACCGCTTTTAACATTATAGGATATCCAATAGAGTCTGCAATTGTTAACGCATCTTCTAAGGATGTTACTACTTTATTTGAGCCTAGGATAACAGGGACTCCAGATTCTTTAGCTTGCTTAATTGCAAATATTTTTTGACCCATCAATTTTATATGGTGAGCAGATGGACCTATAAATGCGATATTACATGCTTGGCAAATTTCAGCAAACTCAGCATTTTCTGCAAGATATCCATAACCAGGATGAATTGCATCTACACCGGTTATCTCGGCTGCACTTATAATTGATGTAATGTTTAGATAACTATCACTACTGTTTGCAGATCCTACACAGACTGACTGGTCAGCATATCTAACATGAAGAGAATCTTCATCAATGGATGAATGAATCGCAACAGTCTCAATCCCTAACTCTTTGCACGCTCGTAATATCCGCAGTGCGATTTCACCCCGATTAGCTACTAAAACTTTATTAAACATAAACTATCCGTTGGCTAGTAGTTATGAGGGAAGAATTTCAAAGAGTGGCTCGCCAAACTCGACAGGATCACCATTTTCTGGGAAGATCTTGATCACCTCTCCTTTGATTTCACTTTCGATTTCGTTCATTAACTTCATAGCTTCTATAATGCATAGAGTCTTACCTGGGTGAATAACGGTACCTTCTGATACAAATGGCAACGCGGTTGGTGATGATGCTTTATAGAATGTTCCTACCATTGGTGAAGTGATTATCTTATTTTTTGAATTTGGTTTCTCATCCTCTGTTACATGTTGGAATGCTGTCTCTGCAATTGCTGGCGCACCTATAGGGTTCGGAGAGGTTGCAAGCGGTATTTCTGCCCACGATGGGGGAGCCTCGTGATCTGATGACATTGTTCGCAGATCTTTTTGCAACACTATTTTTGTACCTTCTTGTTCAAACTCTAACTTAGACAAAAGGCTTGATTCAAATATCTTTACCAACTTTTTTAATTCTGACAAATTCATTCTATTCTTTCAACAAGATTGATAACTGTTTATTTATTACCAAATTTTCATTTCTATATAAGACAGAAATTATATCAAAACTTCGCCAAATATACCGATTTTTT
>JBLYYQ010000134.1:0-2947 GCA_048550035.1 Nitrospinota bacterium | reverse complement strand
TGCAGATTGTGTTAAGATAGGGGTTAGGGAGATTATGAAGGATGCCCCGCCAGATTTAATTGTTTCAGGTCTTAATCAAGGTCAAAATGTGGCGACAAATATAATTTACTCTGGCACCGTGTCTGCTGCTACCGAAGGTGTGATATTAAAGCTACCATCAGTTGCACTCTCTTTGGCATCATTTGTGAGTAGAGATTTTGCTACTGCGGCATGGATAGGTGCTTCGATAGTTGAGTCTGTACAGAAAAATAGTCTTCCTCCTAGAACTCTTTTGAATGTTAACATCCCTGCTGTAAGTAAAGATAAGATTAAAGGGATCAAAGTATGTCGTATGGGCGATAGTTCGTTCATAGAATGTTTCGATAAGCGGCTTGATCTTAGGATGCAAGAATACTTCTGGCAAGGCGGAAAGATGAATTTAGTTGATGAAGATGCAGACATCAATTATTTGCGAGATAACTATGTAACAGTGACACCTGTTCATATAGACCTTACAAATCATCAGTTTCTTCCCACACTATCAAAGTGGGATTTCAATCTAAAGTTAAATGAAGTTTAGTGTTAGGTCCTCGATTTGTAATGGAGTGGCGGCAATACCGTCCTCGAAATCAGAGACGATTCGCGCACTCTTTATCTCTGCATTAGCAGATGGAATTTCAGTAATTGATAATCCATTAATATCGGCAGATACAGTTGCTGCTAAAGAGGCTGTTAGTGCGATGGGTGCAACTCTCATTGAGGATAAGAATCGTTGGCAGATAAAAGGTTTTTCTGGCAAACCTACCCCATTGGTTGATACTATTGATGTAGGCAACTCTGGCACAACTGCCCGCTTTATTATATCTATGGCGGCACTTTCAGATAAGCGGATCACCATCATCGGTGATGAATCGACAAGTAGTAGACCAATGGCTCCACTTGTTAACTCACTGATAGATCTTAAAGTATTAAATGCAACCACTACTAACAATAAGCTACCTGTCACGATCCAAGGTCCAGCCAAAGGTGGTGCGACTACAGTATCAGGCGAAACATCTCAGTATTTATCAAGTCTACTAATCCATGCACCACTTTTCGCAGATTCGAGTCAGATAACGGTTGAATCGCTCAATGAAAAACCTTATGTCGATATGACTTGCGCTTGGCTAGATAAGGTTAGTGTAGATTATCAACGAACTGGTTACAGTAAATTTGAGGTAAAAGGTGGGGCTAGCTATCAACCATTGAATGAAAAGATAGGTGGTGATTTTTCATCGGCGACTTTTTTTGCGATGCTAGGTGCAATCCCTGGTAACGAGGTAACACTTACAGGCCTTGACATGAACGATAGTCAAGGTGACAAGGCTATCTTTGATTATCTTGCAATGATGGGAGCTCAAATTAAATTCTATGATGACAAGATAGTAGTCAAAGGGGATAAGCTAGTTGGGTGCAGGCTAGATATTAATGCGACTCCGGATGCTATTTGTGCGTTTGCTGCATTAGGAGCAATTGCATCAGGTGAGACTCTGATTACTAATGTAGCGCAAGCTAGAATAAAAGAGTGTGATAGAATTGATGTAATGGCAACTGAGCTTTCGAAGATGGGAGTCAAATGCAAGCAGCAGCCAGATGGTCTTACTATCAGACACTCTAAACTAAATCCAGCTACGATTAATGGACATCATGATCATAGAGTTGTGATGAGTTTTGCTATCTTGGCAACTTGCGTTGAAGGGGAAACTACGATAAATTGCGCAGAAGCTGTCGATGTTACATTCCCAAATTTCCTTGATACATTACAAGGTTGCAAGGGCGATATATCCCTTATAAGGTGAGCCTGCCTACTTTTTGTTTGAGATTGGTTGTACTGGTAACTTGTCAACTAATTTTTCGACAGCAAGCGAACTAAGCTCTAGTGCAGTTAGCCATTTGAACCCACCTTTGGCAAAAAATTTAAACTCGGTTAGGTCACTAAATAGAGACTGCTGTTCTTTGTCAAACCCAGCTTCAAATATCGTCCGTCCTTCTGATTTTGAAATTAGTACTACACTAAATGCGACTGAACTTGCTTTATCTATTGAGATGCTAGAGCCTATTTTATCTTCGTATCGGTAAATTATTCCCGTTAAAATTAAATCGCTCTCCTGAAAGCTTTTGTTCGCAGTAGCTTGCTTAATGAAAGTTTCTTTATCAAACGAGCTATCAATATTTAACTCTCTACGAGTCGAACTGTCAGCAAGATTTACCTGAAATCCCCTACTTAGAAGCTCTCTATAAAATAGACTCGTTATCGATACGGTCGAATCTTCCATGATTTTACCTGTCTTGAAACTTAAATTTGTAAGTTGATCTTTCGCAGTAGCAGATCTGTCTTGATGATGATAGATCATAAAATCATGCAATATTATGGAGCTAACATCTTTTGCATAGCCACTTGATAAAGTTTGGTTAGAGCTATGTTTGGATATATTTAAGAATCCTTTTTCACTCTGACATGCAGCAGATAGAATAAGAAGCAAGCTACATAGTAGTACTGTTTTACTAGCTATCGTTGGCACGGAATAATCCAGATTTTCCACCACGTTTTTCAATGAGTCTAATATCTGTTAAGCAGACACTTTTATCTACCGATTTAACCATATCATATATAGTTAAGAGTGCAGTAGATACCGCAGTTAACGCTTCCATCTCGACACCAGTTTTTCCTAGTGTTGTAACTGTAGAAGTAACTTCTAACGAATTTTTTTTAGAATCGACCTCGATGTTGACTTTTACTGAGGTAAGATTAATTTGATGGCAGAGAGGAATTAATGTTGAGCACTGCTTTGCACCTGTTATTCCTGCTAGAGTGGCAATTGAGATGACATCGCCTTTTTTAAATTTTTTTTCTTTAATTAAATCTAGACTACCTGCCGAGAGGAGTGCTCTGCCTTGAGCGATTGCTACTCGCTTACTGTCACTTTTA
>JBLYYQ010000133.1:0-6708 GCA_048550035.1 Nitrospinota bacterium | reverse complement strand
GTAGTCCTTCTTGAGTTGGTCTGTTATAGTATGGATTAACTACTAATGTAGCTGCGGCTCCACTCTCTTTGGCAGCTTTACTTAAATCTATTGCTTCTGCTGTTGAGTTGCTTCCAGCTCCTGCAATCAGCGGAATTCTACCATCAATAAATCTGATTGCATCATCAACTAGTTCATTATGCTCCAAATGAGATAATGTTGGCGACTCACCTGTTGTACCGGCTACAACTATTGCAGTGGTTTTATTACTGATATTAAATTCCACAAGATTCTTGAAGGAGTCTTTGTCAATTCTGCCATCAGAAAACGGGGTGACTATCGCCACCACTGAGCCTTGAAAATTCATAAGTTCACCTACTTAAGTTAGTCAACTAAAATAGTCCCACTAAAAACAGATACAGCAGGACCTGTCATAAAAATTGTTTTCTTGTCCAGAAACTCAAGCTGAAGATCGCCACCTGGCAGAGAGATTGTCGCTTCAGTAGCAACCTTGCCATTTAAGCTAGCTGCAACCATACTAGCAGAAGCTCCAGTACCACATGCTAATGTCTCACCTGCTCCTCTCTCCCAGACTCGAACCTTTAATTTGCTCTCACTTACAACCTCTACAAACTCAACATTGATCTTATTTGGAAAAAAAGAGGTTGCATTCTCAATGAGCGCTCCTTCTTTAGCTAAATCTACCTCTGAAACATCATCTACAAATATTACAGCATGGGGATTCCCCATTGAAACCGCAGTTATGTGGTACTCACTAGAGCCAATTTTAAGAGGTTCATTAATTAGTACTTTATCAAAAACTGTCGGGATCGCCAGCCCGTCTAAAATTGGACTTCCCATCTCAACTCTAACCATATTATCATCTCTGATCTGGCAAACAATCAAACCTGCATCTGTCTCAACTTTGATCTCTGAATCAGGAAAGCTAGCCTTATCATTCTCTTTTAGATATATCGCCACTGCTCTAATTCCGTTACCGCACATTTCAGCTGTTGAACCATCCGAATTATAAACACGCATGAATGGATAGTTAGATTCTGATTCCTCGATCAATAATATCTGATCAGCACCAATCCCATAGTGGCGATCTAAAATTAGCTTGCTATTTTTCTGAACCTGCCTATAACAATTTTTCCTGTTATCAATAACAACAAAATCGTTGCCGATGCCATGCATTTTGGTAAAACTAATCTGTTCACTCATCATTCATATCGCCATTTGGGAATCGACTCTCCTCTTATAAGATCACTATAAGTTTCACGCTCTCTTATAACTTCAAATCGATCTTTATTAACTAATACTTCTGCAATTTTGCGCCTAGAATTATAATTAGAGCTCATAGTAAAACCATAAGCACCTACACTCATAATCGCCATACATTCATCCTGCTTAAAATGTGGCAACATCCGATCTTGTGCCAGAAAATCGCCCGATTCACATATGGGACCCACTACATCAGAGTTAATCTTTTTGCGATCAATAACCTTCTCATCTATCGGCAAAATGGAGTGGTAGCTACCATATAAAGATGGGCGTGCAAGATCATTCATTGCAGCATCAACAATAATAAACTCTTTAGTTGAACTGGTCTTCGTAAACAGTGTCTTAGTCACCAACACCCCTGCGTTACCTGCGATTACACGTCCAGGCTCAAAAATCACCGTAACACCACTATCTTTTATAATCGGCTCAATAACACTTGCCAACTCATCAGGATGTGGAGGAGTCTCATCTTTATATGTGATCCCCAACCCTCCACCAAGATTGATATATTTGATATCAATATCTATTGCTTTTAATTTTACTACCAACTCCATCGTCTTTTCAAGCGCATCTGCAAATGGTCCTATCTGAGTCACCTGCGAACCAATATGCTCATGAATCCCTATCACCTCTATGTTCTTAAGATTTTTAGCACGCTTATACTCCTCAATCACACGCTCGTAGCTGATACCAAACTTGTTATGCTTTAACCCTGTTGAAATCTTAGGGTGAGTCTTGGCATCTACATTTGGATTCACTCTTATAGCAGACGGTGCCTTTAGACCTAGGCTACCTGCCACTGAATCTAACAGTAATAACTCCTGGCTAGACTCTACATTGAAAAGTAAAATCTTAGCAAGCAAAGCCTCTCTGATCTCATCTGCCGATTTGCCAACACCTGCAAACACAATCTTATTTGCCGGAACAGACGCTTTTAGGGCTCTAAAAAGTTCGCCGCCAGAAACGATATCTGCTCCTGCGTTATAATTCGCAAGTAAGTTTAAAACAGCTATGTTTGAGTTTGCCTTCACCGCAAAACAGACTAGATGCTCTATATTCCGAAATGCATTATCGAAAACTTTTATATGCCTTATTAGTGTTTGCGCTGAGTAACAATAAAATGGCGTACCAACCTTCTTTGCAATCTCACTTAACGCAACATCTTCACAATAATATTCGCCATTCCTGTATTCAAAATATCTCATAAAAGTTTTATCACCAGTTTATAAAATTGAGGTTATATCGTAAATAAAGTCGTTTTGCTATCAATTTGAGAATGCCTTAATATATTCAGCTCTAATATCTTCTGAAAATGGACTTTTTATATGGTATCGCTTCAAGATTTCTTGATCTGCTACTAATGCGGCTTCATTATCTAGCGCTATTACTACTTTGTCCTCTGTAACTATTCTTGAAAATTTATCAGCAGACGATCCTAATGCCATCGGTAAATCCCGAAACTCCTTTAGATTCTTACCGTTGACCTCCTCTACTACCTGATAAACAATATCATGATAACCAATATTCACATTGTGCGCTAGTGTCTTGATTATTACCACTAACTCTTTACGAGATGGTGAAGGGAAGCTATTATACAAATGATAAATAAACTTACTACCTGGATCTTTGCGCCAACTGTATCCCCTATCTGCAAGTAAATTTTCTGTAAGTTTCGTAAACACTATCCCACCGAAGATAAGATAACTTGGCTTATTGTCTAACTCTCTTGGAACAATTTTATTAGCTACTTTTAATTTAACACGCTTGGTTAGAGCTTTTCCATCTCTTATAATTGAGTACTTTACCTCGTCTCCTACCTGTTTTTGATTTATCAAATAGTTAATATCAATCCGCAGCTGATCGGAAAATTCAAACAGTCCATCATCAGAGATTTTAGCGTCATCTATTGCCGTGATTATATCTTTTTCCGCTAGCACACCATAAGCAGCTGACCCATAAATTACACGATTTACAAATAAACCTCGATCGGTAGGCTTTGCTTTGAACGCCTCTTTTAATGTCTGGCTCTCACCTTTCTGGACAATAATACCAGCACTTGGGATACCATCTACATGTCCATCTTTAATATCGGTTAAGAAACTTTTGATGACAGGAGTTGGAATGATGTAGCCGATATTCTCACGTGAGCGTAAACCTTGCATTGCAACACCTATAACTTTCCCATCTAACAACACAGGTCCACCAGAGTTGCCAGCATTAATTGCAGCATCAATCTGCACTGCCAGCAATCTTTCATTACTATGGGCATATTTAGTCATCTCTATTCTAGAAACCACTCCTCTAGTGAACGAAACACGCTCACCTCCTGCAGGAAAACCTATTGCAAATACTGTATCTAATAGTTTCGGGAGCTTCCTGAAAGCTAGTGGTTTCACCTTCGGAAATGTTGGGTCTAAAATTTTGAGAGTTGCTAAATCAGACTGTGTACCTATAAACTCAATCTCGGCCTTATATTTCCTTGCATCGTTTGCACGCTCTATAGAGATATAAGTCGCATTCGAAACTACATGAGCATTTGTTAGAACTCTGTTTTTACTGATAATAAATCCACTACCAACTCCAGTACTGATCGGTTTAAACTGCCACGGTTGATAATAACTTGCGTTATTATAGGTCGCTACAATTTTGACAACAGAATTTTGGATCGCTCTAGTATCTGCTTCAGAGCTGGCTCCTAATGCCAGATCTCCTGTCGAAAACATAGAAGTAAAAATTACTATCAATGCAATCTTAGCTACCACTATCTTCTTATTCATAAAACTTCAGCTCCACCTGATTTATTAACTTCCATTTACTTGCCAGCTCAAAAAAATAGATAAGACCCTCTTCGATAGTAGCATCTAGTTTGTAAATTATCCGTTTGCCAAGATAGTCAAACAATATATCTTCTGTTAGTGAACTTTCCTTCTCGCTCTTTATAACATGAGCTAAATGCTCTAGTCCATATTTAATCCCAGAATTCAGAGCATCAATTGCAAAATCAATATCAGATAAATGCTTTGTCACAAACAGAGCATGCACAAATGGTCGCCCTGAAAATTGATACCATAATTTACCAAGATCATAGGTTAGTAATTTCTCATTATCTACCTCAAACGCTAAGTCGCCAATAATTAATCCTGCATGTGCAACCTCCATCCCACGCATTGGGTCACCGTCTGGTGCAACAGTTAATGCAACATCGTTATCAAATAGCTCTTTGAATAAAATTTGCATCATAACAACTGATGTCCGCGATTTTGGATCAATTGCAACCGACTCTATCTCCTCAAGTGGACGATCAGAGTAAAGCAGCACACTACTTACCTCGCCTAACGAAGCGATGCAGTATGGACGGATAATCTTTGCACTATATCCTCTTGCATATTCAATTGATGGAATTAATCCAATATCGATATTATTTGCATGAAACTCTTTTGCTAAAGTGGCAGGTGGCAGTGTCACTATATCAAATGGCGCATCTGCTAATCCATGTTTGAATGGATATAGAAATGGCCTACTATTTAAGAAGTCATGTATGCCAACTCTGTACCTATTTTCTATCAATATCTTTGAACCTTTAATCTAGATTTGTTAACTAAACAAGATTATATACTGTGTCTCGTGCAACAGCTTTTCTCCCTGCTTCAGAGATCAAAGACTCTAATTTTTCTACTGCCAGCTCTTCGTTGGTCGTCGCTCCTGCAGCATGGGTGATCTTCTCTTCCACTACAGTTCCATCCATGTCATCAGCCCCGAAACTTAAGGCAACTTGTGCTGTCTGCTCGCCAATCATTATCCAAAATGCCTTGATATGTTCAATATTATCTAGCATCAACCGTGAAATAGCTATCATCTTTAGATCTAATATCCCACTTGTAAAATTCTTTGAGTCATACTTTGTATTCTTTGGATGAAACGCCAGCGGAATGAATGTCATAAATCCTCCACTTTCATCTTGAGCTGCTCGTAATCTTATAAGATGATCAATCCTATCAGCCGCTGTTTCTATATGGCCATATAGCATCGTTGCATTGGAGCGCAACCCAACATCATGTGCAATTTTGTGGATAGTCAACCACTCTTCTGAGCTAACTTTATCTATGTCAGGACAGATCTTAGAACGGATCGATTCATTAAATATCTCTGCTCCGCCTCCTGGTAGTGAACCCAATCCGACACTTTTTAGATCCTCTAAAACTTCTCTATATGAGATATTTGCTATCTTGGCAAACCACCCAATCTCGACTGCTGTAAATCCTTGGATATGGATATCTGGATATTTAGTATGTAAGCTCGATATGATCCCTCTATAATAATCATAGCCTAAGTCTGGATGTAGTCCTCCTACAATATGAAACTCACTAAATGATTCACCTTCCCATTCCTTCGCTTTTGCCATGACATCATCGATAGTCATTAAATATCCTTCAGGATCATCGATGCTCTTCCGAAATGCACAAAACTTACACTCGTTTACACAGATATTTGTATGATTGATATGTCTATTATTAATGTAGTAGGCGTTATCGGCATGAAGCTTTTCTCGCAGATAATTTGCCATCATTCCGATCGCTAAAAGTTCATTAGACTCATCAAGTGTTATTCCATCTTCAAATGAGAGACGCTCTGAATTTAGAACTTTATCGTATATTTGTCTTAATTTTTTGCTATTTATATTCATATTTTATTCATATTTTATTCAAAAATTTGCTCAAATATCTTTCATTATCTATTAAATTCATTTTAGATTTATAATCTAGTTACAATTATATAAAAATTAACATGAAAAGAAAAATTATCAATCAAAGACAGATCAAGCGGCTACTATTTATAATTTTTGCAGGAATAGTTCAGCTACTACTATTAATTATCATCCTTTTTATCATAATTTTCTTCTTCTAATTATATGATTGATAGCCGAGTATATTTTTACTAAATTTTACAAACTCATCATTAAATCTATCGATCAATTTTTCTTTATAAAATGAGTAGTGTCCGGTTGCGGTAATTATTATATGATCGCGTAGTTCTAAATCAACTAGCTTTGCTGCAAAAAAGAGCTCTTTTGTAAACAGTATGTCATTACGAGATGGCTTCGCAATACCACCTGGATGGTTATGAATCAATACTACGGCTGAGGCGCCTAATCCGATAGATTTTTCTACTATCAATCGAATCGAAATGGCGACTGCTGATATTGATCCTTCAATATGTTTCTCCTCGTGAAGTATTAAATTTTGAGAATCTAGATAGATAGCATGGACTGACTCATTTTTTGAGTGACCTATCTTATGAGTATAATATTCTAATGCTGCGTTAAATGATTCCATGTAATTTTTGGCAACAAATATTTTATTGCGCAAAAACTTTCTTGCAACTTCATGAATAAACTTTATCCCAAATGCATTCGTCGGACCGATACCATCTATCTCAGTCAATTCT
>JBLYYQ010000132.1:0-21332 GCA_048550035.1 Nitrospinota bacterium | reverse complement strand
CAGAAGATGAGCATCCATTAAGGAGCGTTTTTGCTCGCGACCGTGATCGTGTAATCCACACAACAGCATTTCGTAGGCTGCAATACAAGACGCAAGTTTTTATCTGCTATGAGGGTGATCACTATCGTAATCGCCTTACACATACGATAGAGGTTGCCCAGGTAGCAAGGACAATTGCAAGAATATTGTCAGTTAATGAAGATTTAACAGAGGCGATCGCCTTAGCACATGATTTAGGTCATTCACCATTTGGGCACGCAGGTGAACGGACACTTAGCTTGTTATTGGCAGATCATGGAGGATTTGAACATAATTTTCAGTCACTTAGGATTGTAAGTAGAATTGAGTCGCCATATAGTGGCTATCAAGGTCTGAATCTCACTAAAGATACATTGGAGGCTTTAGATAAGAAAAATGAAGGGTTGCTACGAAAAATCAACATTAAGATTGATAATTTCAAGCAGTCATCGCTTGAGGGTCAGATTGTAGATATTGCCGATTTTATTGCATACACTTCTCATGACTTAGATGATGCAATCTCATCAGGCCTAATAACTTTTGAGATGTTGTCAGATATTCGGATATTTGATGATCTCATTAAGTCTAGTGCGAGTAGCTCTAACAGTATGGATTCAAAACGGAAACGTATTTTTATAACAAAAGGTCTGATTAATAAGATAGTTCAAGATGTAGTAACTACTACTTCTGAAAGATTAAGTAAGGCTAACTATAAATCTTCAAACGATGTTCGCAATTCAGGAAGCAAGAGTGTAACATTGTCAGATAGGATGGGAGTAGATGCTAAGATATTAAGAAAATTATTGTTTGATAATTTTTATATGAGCGAGAAGGTAAAAATGATGGAATATAAAGTAGATCAGATTATCTGCAAATTATTTGAAGCATACAGTAATGAAACATCCTTGATGCCATCTGACGTATGTAGTCATATTGTTGAAAGTGGAGCAAATATGCCCCGAATTGTTTGTGATTACATTGCAGGCATGACAGATAGATTTGCTCAAAAAGAGTATGAGAAGCTTTTGTAAGATAGCTAATGGTCAATAAAATGATTGCGGTTGTAGGAAGCGGTAATGCTTCTCGAATAAGTGAATCGTTGGCACTAGAAGTTGGCCGGCTGATAGCCATTCGAGGAGCTATTTTGCTCTCTGGAGGTCTTAGTGGTGTGATGGAATATTCGGCTAAAGGTGCGTATGATGCAGGTGGCGTGACTATCGGAATTTTACCTGGGGACAGAAAGGGTGGTGCAAATAGATTTATAAAATACCCGATTGTAACAGGGGTAGGTCATTCGAGGAATATGATTATTGCTCATACTGCGGATGGAATAATTGCAATTAATGGTTCATTTGGGACTGTATCGGAAGTAGCGATCGGACTAAAGATAGGCAAGCCTGTCGTATTACTAGGATCGCTAGAGTGTTCATTTACAGATATAGTAAGAGCAGCTAATCCAGAAGATGCGGTTGATATACTCTTTTCGAAGCTGTAGTGTGCAAAAGATGAACATTTGACTATGAGATGGAAGATCACGATTTGGGTATTGCTAATTGCACTTTTTTCCTATGGATGTGCTGATGTAGGTGCCATTCGCAAATATAGATATAGGGATTACCTAGCAAATCCTGAGACTAAGCACCATAGGCTCCAAAAAAATGAGACGATTTATAGCCTAGCTCGTAAGTACAACACCTCAGTCAAATCAATTTTAAAGCATAATAGAAGTCTCAATCCAAACAGTATCCCGGTCGGCGCCAAGATTGTAATTCCACCTGCAGACTATTTTCTTGCAAACAGAGGAGATAATCAGGTCGCAGTCTCAAAGAAGAGCAGTAATGAAGCGGAGTTTATCAGCTACTCCTCTAGTAACAAGAAGGTACCGTTCAAGTGGCCACTTGAAAAGGTAAATATTACTTCTCGTTTTGGGATCCGCAACAACAAAAAACATGATGGAATAGATATGTCAGCACCGGAGGGTAGTGCGGTACTAGCAGCCGCTAATGGGACCGTAATATTTGAAGGAGAAGGTCCATCTGGATATGGGAATGTTGTGATATTAAAGCATAATCGCAAATATATAACAGTCTATGCGCACAATAGTGCAAATTATGTTCAGAAAGGGGTGAAGGTCAAAGGTGGAGAAAAGATAGCAGCTGTTGGTCAGACTGGACGTGCTACCGGTCCCCATCTACATTTTGAGATTAGAAAAGACCGTATTCCAGTCAATCCTGAGCTATATTTAAAAAAACTAAAGTAAAAAATATAGAATTTAATCAAAAATTATGTTATTTTTTTGTTATAAGTTTGATGTATGGATAAGATATTCACTATTTAGGGAGCAAGGTTAATGGCAAAGTATATGAAGTTGAAACCACCTAGCGGTGGCAAAATAGCAATTAATAAAAAAGGAGTTTTGACTACTCCTGACAATCCTATCATTCCGTTTATAGAAGGTGATGGTACAGGTCCAGATATATGGGCAGCGTCGCAAAGAGTCATAGATGCAGCTGTAAAAAAAGCGTATCGTGGCAAACGTAAAATTGAATGGTTTGAAGTCTACGCAGGCGAGAAATCTCTAAAGAAGTATGGCAAGGGAGTATGGCTACCAGAGGATACGCTAGAGGCAGTTAAAGAGTTCAAGATTGCGATTAAAGGTCCATTGACTACTCCTGTAGGTGGTGGTATTAGATCAATCAATGTTGCATTGCGACAGTTGCTTGATCTGTATCAATGTATAAGACCTGTTCGACATTTCCCTAATGTTCCAAGCCCAGTCAAACATCCAGAAGATGTTGATATGGTTATCTTTCGTGAAAACACTGAAGATATCTATGCAGGGATCGAGTGGCCGGCACAAAGTAAAGATTGCAAAGCGATCATAAATTATATAGAGAAGAAGCTTAAAGTAAAAAATATCAGATTCCCTGCCACATCATCGATAGGTGTGAAGCCAATTTCCAGGCAAGGTAGCCAACGATTGATTAAGGGTGCGATTGAATATGCAATAGCAAACAAGAGGAAGAGTGTTACCCTTGTTCACAAAGGTAACATTATGAAGTATACGGAAGGTTTCTTTTGTAAATGGGGTTATGCAGCGGCAGAACAATTTTTTCCAAAAGAGACAGTCAGCTGGGAGAAATGTAAAGGGAAGCCTGCACCAGGCAAGGTAATGATTCAGGATGTTATTGCCGATGCAATGTTGCAACAGATACTAACAAAACCAAAAGAGTATGATGTTATTGCAACGATGAATCTAAATGGCGACTATATCTCTGATGCATTAGCTGCTCAGGTTGGCGGGATAGGTATTGCACCTGGAGCGAATATAGGTGACCGATGTGCAATCTTTGAAGCAACCCATGGTACGGCTCCAAAATATGCTGGATTGGATAAAGTTAATCCATCGTCCGTTATATTGTCAGCTGAAATGATGTTAAAGCATATGGGTTGGGATGAAGCTGCAAAAAAGATTACTAATGGTCTCAATAAAACTTTTAGTAAAAAGATTGTGACTTATGACTTTGCAAGGTTGTTAAAAGGTGCAAAATCTGTGAAATGTTCTCAATTTGGTGATGCAGTGATATCAAATATGTAACTTTTGATATCAGATCAACTTTTAGAGACTATGACTTAAAATTGATTGTTAGTTTATACTGGCTGAGCAACAGTTGGGATAGGTGTAGCTATATAGGATCATAACTTCAAGGAGGGGTTTGCGATGGGTAGAAATAAGATCACGGTGGTCGGGGCAGGTAATGTTGGAGCAACTGTTGCACAGCTGCTAGTGTATAAAAAGTTAGGAGATGTCTGCCTAATTGATGTTATGGAAGGGGTTGCAAAGGGAAAAGCATTGGATTTAACAGAAGCATCGCCGCTAGATAACTATGATGCAGAGATTGTAGGTTCATCTTCATATGAGGCTTCTGCTAATTCTGATATTGTTGTTATTACAGCAGGGCTAGCTCGCAAACCAGGGATGACACGCGAAGACCTCCTTCAAAAGAATGCAGCCATCATAAAGGATGTATCTTCAAATATTATAAAACATTCACCAAACTGTTTTGTAATTGTGGTCACAAACCCATTAGATACTATGAGTTTTGTAGCCAAGGAAGAGACTAATCTTGCAAAAGATCGAATTGTTGGCATGGCAGGAGTTTTAGATTCGACACGATTTAGATCCTTTATAGCAATGGAGTTGGGAGTCTGCATGGATGATGTTGTTGCTACAGTTTTAGGTCTGCATGGCGAGGATATGGTTCCAATGCCGCGCTTTTCATCGGTTGCTGGAATTCCGATAACAGAGCTACTAAGTAGTGAAAAAATCGATGCGATTGTAGAGAGAACAAAACATGGCGGAGCAGAAATTGTCAAGCTGTTACAGACAGGGTCAGCATTTTATGCACCGGCTGCATCTGTTGTTAATATGGTCGAATCGATACTACTAGACCGAAAACGTGTTACACCAGCTGCTGTCTACTTAGAAGGTGAATATGGGCTCAATGGACTCTTTATGGGTGTTCCAATCGTACTTGGCAAGAAGGGGGTTGAGAAGGTTCTTGAGCTTGAGCTTACGGCCGATGAAAAAGTTGCACTGCAACAATCAGCTGAATCAGTTAAGAAATCTATGAAACTTCTATAGCTATAATATCACTTTTAAGCTAGTTAGCCTTGTTCTGGCATACTAGCTTAAAAGTTTAGCCTTTATTTTTTATCTTTAAAGCATTGTGCCAGCTTTTAGAAACTTTTTTGGTTAATATAGTAGAGATATAACTCTATAGATAATTAAATTTTAGCTTCTAAGGTTAACAATGGATGTTGTTTATGATTTAATTAGCGATCCACTTTTTATTCTAGATCGAAACGGTCTAATTCAAGATAGTAACAAAATAGCCCAACTGATTTTGAACAGGGGCAATCGTTTTAAAAGACTCCCATTTTCTAAAGTAATAGGTAAATTTTTATTTAATCAAGAGAGTCTTGACGATTTCAATAATAGTAGTAGCCATATCGATTATGAGACTTTTTCAGCAAAATTAATTATTAATAAGCAAAGCATTGCAACAAAGTTCAAATGTTTGAGCTTAAAGGAAGGTGGCTTTGCAATTTTAATTAAATTTCTGACTAATTTTGATACCACTTTAACAGATGAACTAGCGTTAGACGATCTGAAGCGAATAATTGATCAAACAGGTGAGTCAATCCTGATTGCAAAGCGTAATGGGCAGATTGAATATGTAAATAAAGCATTTGAGAATCATACAGGATATAGCGCTGCGGAAATGCTTGGCAATACCCCACGGCTATTGAAAAGTGGAATGCACACAAGCGCATTCTATGAAAATTTATGGAGTGCAATATTAGCCGGCAAGAACTGGCATAGCGATATTATTAATAGTCGCAAAGATGGTCAATTGGTTTACGATTATCATTCAATTAGTCCGATCTTTAATAGTTCTAATGAGATTGAGCGATTTGTCTCAATTAGTTTTGATGTAACCAAGCAAAAGTTACAAAGCCACGCAGTGCTAGAACAGAACGAAAAGATCAAAATGATAGCAGATAGCATCCCTGCTATCTTGTTCTATGTAGATAGTTCAGGCAAGATTAAATTTGCCAATAGAAGTTTCGAGCAGATATCAGACCTGCAGTCTACATCTATTATTGATCAAGATATTAAAGCTGTGTTGAAGTGTCCATTTGTGGATAGTTTTTTAGTAGCATACAAAAAGATGTTGAAAGGTCAAAGAGAGAGTTTCGAATTAAAAGGGAGCTTTGATGATGGTCGCGAATTCTTTTTCAATTTCAACCTGATTCCGCATGCTAGGTCAAGTGGTGTTATTGTGGGAGCATCAGTCTTGGTAACTGACATCAAAGATCAGAAGCAAAAGGAGTTTGATCTCAGGCGCAAGAATAGCATTCTGGATGCAATCAGTGATGTTCAGTCACTATTTATAGAAGGTTCTGATTTACGATCAATCAGAGAAATGATCTTAAACCTTCTTCTGAAACTAACAGAGAGCGAGTTTGGATTTTTTCATGAAAGCAATGATTCTGTTATACGCTCTGACAAATTGAAAGTTAAGCTTTACCTAAACGATTCAATGAAGAAGGTTGAAGATCGATTGGATAAGAAGATTCTATCGGACGCTGAGCTTCAGAATGTAGGGTTGCTACTATCTGGTATTTCAAGAGAGGACGGTCCGCTTGTCATTAATAATCTAGCAAAGAGTAAACTTGCTGCTTCATTTAAAAGTGATAGCAAGATAAAATCATTTTTTGCTATTTCACTCGATAATGGTACCCACTCATCTGGGGCGCTTGGCCTTGCGAATTCGAAATCTGATTACAACGGTGAGTTATTGTCTAGTTTAAAGCCATTTTTTACAACGTGTAAAAATATCCTAGAAGCACTATATCTAGAAGAAGAAAGGCAGCTTGTAGAAGAGCGATTGATCCGTAGCCAAGATAGTCTTGCTAAGGCACAACAGATTGCACATGTTGGTAACTGGGATTGGCGAATTGATGAGGATGAACTAACATGGTCAAATGAGATGTACTCTATTTTTGGATTAGATTGTTCTAAAGATATAGCGTCGTTTAGTAAGTTTGTAAATGCAACACATCCTGATGATCTACCGATCGTTAAGTCCCATATAAATAATGCCATCAAAATAAAAGGAGAATATAATCTTGATCACCGAATTATTCGACCAGATAAGGAGGAAAGGTATATTCATGCTCAAGGAGAGGTATTTTGTGATGAGGATAATAGAGCTGAAAGGATGGTTGGGACTGTTACTGATATTACACTCCGCAAGCAATTAGAAAATGAGCTGATTGAGCAGACTAGGAAATTGCAAAAACTGGATCTCTTTAAGAATAGACTTATCTCCATTGTTTCGCATGATATGAGATCACCATTGACATCATGTATCGGACTAGCTGATCTATTGGCAAGGAAGGATAGCGCAACCTTGAGCGCTAAGCAGCTCGAGATAATTCAGACGATATCAAAATCACTTAAATGGCAGCTTGAGCTAGTAGAGAACTTTTTAGAACTATCCTTTGCAGAGCGAGGCGATATTAAAGTCAATAATGAAAAGGTCTATCCAGAAGAGCTGTTTGCAGAGAGTATCAGGATGCTAGAACACCTTGCAGATAATAAAAATATCAAAATTAAAGTATCAACTTATCCAAAAAAGATCGGACTTAATGTCGATAAAAAATTGATGTTACAGGTTATAGGCAACTTACTATCTAATGCTATCAAATTTTCGAAGAGCAAGCAGACTGTTACTCTTGTTGCAAAGCTGATAAGTAAGGAGCGAGCTCTTATTTCTGTTATAGATAATGGTGTTGGATTTAAAAAAGGAGAAATTAGTAAAGTAATTGAAAACTTTGGAGAGCATACCACCATCGGCACTGCAGGCGAGCATGGGACAGGACTTGGTCTCTCTATTTGCAATCAACTTGCCACACTTTTAGG
This sequence comes from Nitrospinota bacterium, assembly GCA_048550035.1. Lineage (GTDB taxonomy): Bacteria > Nitrospinota_A > UBA7883 > UBA7883 > JBLYYQ01 > JBLYYQ01. The sequence goes on along the minus strand of JBLYYQ010000132.1, from coordinate 13,822 downwards.
GGGGATTCTTATTATCGAATCTAGCAAAAGTAAAGGAACAAAAGCTAGTATAGAGCTTCCGATACTTGAGTCGAATTGAGTTACTTTAGAACCGTAGGTAGTAGCTCAATTATGTCAGTTGCGATCATTCCTCTTGAAGCAAGATTTTTCTTAGCATAAACTTTAGCAGTAAGGCTATGATAGAATGTTGCAGCTATTGCGGCATCAACTACTGAGTTTCCTTGCCCTATAAATGATGTGACCATTCCAGCTAAAGTATCACCCGATCCTCCAGTTGCAAGTAAGTCAGTTGGCTGCACATTAACCCAAGTTATATTGTTCGGTGCAGCGATTACAGTTGTAGCACCTTTTAATGCTATAGCTACATTATAGCTGTTTGCAAACTCAACTGCATAGCTGATTTTATTTTCCTCTATCTTATTGCTTGCAACATTTATTAATCGACTCATCTCAGCACTGTGTGGGGTAATTAAGATCGGGCTACTACTTTCTCTTAAGATATTGAGATCATCCTTAATATTGTTTAGCCCATCGGCATCTATCACTATAGGAATAGTGCTTCCCTTAAGAAGCTCCTTGATTAACTTCAACAGATCGGGGGCAATTCCTAATCCAGGACCAATTAAAACCACATTATATTTATGTAGCTTACTTAGTAATAGCTCGATTCCCTTTGAACTAATCTGTTTGAATTTAGTCTCAGGCAGGGCTAATGTCATCAGTTCAGGATGAGCCGAATTCATATGAGTAGCAGCTGATTTTGTAGTTGCTACTGTCACCCGTCCTGAACCTGACCTCAGTGCTGCTAATGATGCAATTATCGCAGCACCTTCCATTCCGGTTGAGCCTGCAACTAAAAGTGGGTGTCCGAATTGTGACTTATCGTGATAAGCTAACCTTTTTGGCAATCTACAGGAGGCATCGCTCCTTTCAATTAAATATCCTTGACACTTTGCTTCATTGATAGATTTTATTGGGGCTCCTATATCAGTCAAGATGGTTTTGCCACATGAAGCAGCTGCAGGGTATAGTGATGAGCATAGTTTGTATCCTGCAAAAGTGATAGTTAAATCTGCTCTAAAATGTGTCCCTATAATTTCGCCACTGTTAGCTGTTAGTCCTGATGGAATATCTAGGGCAACCTTTAGCTTGCCGTACCGGTTCATGATCGCTATAACTTCTCCATGAAAACCGGTAATTGCCCGGTTCAATCCAACACCAAATAGCCCGTCAACTACAACAGTTGCGTGGATGAGATCTCGCCTATAAAGCTCTAACGACTCCTCACTATCGACTATACGGATATGTCCATTTGATTTCTCTAACGTTTCTAAGTGTGACCTAGATAGAGAAGGTAATGACTCTTTTGCCCCAACAAGAAAAATGGAACAATTAATCTTACTATTCATAAGGTAGCGTGCAGCAACTAACGCATCTCCACCATTATTACCTTTCCCAACAAAAATGTTTACTTTAGGATGAGGATCATCTTGGATTTCATCCAAAATAACTTTGGCAGTAAATGATCCAGCATTTTCCATTAAGAGTATGCTTGGAAGTTGGTAGTGATCTGTCAGGCGACTATCTAGCTCAAGTGCTTCTACACGATTAAAGATTTTTTTCATCTTTTAAGCTATCTGTCTGTAACATCTCATCGCTGCTATATGATTGAGACTATCCCTTTTTAGCAATTATATAGTCACCTAGTTTTTTTTCAATTTCTGCTAATAAGAATTTTAACTCTACTATATGACCACCTGACTTTTCGATGATCTTCTCTTCATCTTTTAATGATGAAATCTTAGCTGAGACATCACCAGAAAGTATCTCAAGATCGTTTAGTCGCTGCTCAATAGTTGTGACATTATCTAGTTTGCTGTTGATACGGACAAATTGTTTATCAATCTCTTTTACAGATTCATTGGCGATCCCTATTTGACCTGATAGGTCAGAAAATATCTCTTTATCTTTTTCAATCGTAGCTCGTTCCTTAGAAATCTCATACATCAGTGCTTCTAGCCCTGCAATCTCTTTACCTGCAAGCTTGACTTCATCTTCACGTTTCTTTAACTCTACTGTCTTTTGATCAACCTTCGCTTCCAATGAGTCTAGATAGGCTAATTTCTTTTCAACATCTACTAACCGTTCATCGTATGCTTTGAGATTATCAAGTCGCTCTTGAAAATCTGAGAGCCGCACTTCAATCCTTTCAAAGGTTGATTCGAGCTTTTCATTTTTATGTAAAAGCTCTTTAGCAAAAACCATCTTCTCTTCAAGCTTTGTTATCGTAGGCTCAAGCTCATCGTTTAGTGCATTAACCGTAGCGAGCTTCTCTTGCGCAGCATTTAACTTATCTAATTTAAGATCAGCATTACTGATGGAGTTGTCTATATTGGCTGAAATGTCTTTAAATTTCTTTTCTGATTGCTTAATCTCATCTCTAGTTTTGACACTGTCTAACAGCTGGTCTTCAATCTTCTTTGCACTCTCTTTAAATCCTTCAATTTTGAGATCTACCTGCTCTGTGAATTCAATAAATCTGTTCACTTTTTCGATCTTGAGATTGGAATCTTCAAGTACATAATCTAGACTGTCTAACTTCTTTTCTAACTTCTCAACCAATGCGCGACGCTCTAATTGATTCTCCATCTTGATATCAAGATTTAAAACTGTTGAGTTTAGATCTGAAATCTTACGCTCGATTTGAGATAAGATCTCTTGGCGACCTGCTAACTCATCAATCTTTTGATTTGCGATCAGACTCTGTTCTCGTATTGTATGGAGCTTATTTTCAACCTCATCTGCAATAGCAGTCTCTTTTTTAAACTCTGTTAATTTAAGCGATATCTCATCTTTCCTACTAAGAAATTGCTCAACTTCTGACTTGAGATTTAAAATATCAGAAAGATGACCTTCCACAAGAGTTGCCTTCTCAATTGATTCTGACGACTGTAAGTTTAAATTCTTCAATCGCTTCTCGACTTCAGATGTACTTTTTTGTAATTCTATAATCTTAAAAAGTCGATTCTCAACATCTGCGGACTGTTCTTCAAATTGGGATAGCTTTTGAGTTACTTTTGCTATGTTCTCACTTTGAGCATTGATATCTTTCATCTCAACTCTAAGAGAATTTGTCCCTTCTAATAGATGTGAAATCTCCTCTTGGACACTCTTAACCACTATCCTCTGGCGCAATAACTCTTCAATCCCAGCTTGCATAGAATTGAATGCGTTCTTAGATTTCTTTGCCTCCTCGGCCATGCTTATGACCGAGTTTCTAAATGATGAAATTGATTCGATCTTTAAGCCCATATCTTGAATGCTGCCTTTCAATCTTGTCGACTCTAGATTGGCATGCTTTACAAGATTATCGAAATCATCAATTACCTTCATCCGGTTTGCTATTCGATCCAACATATTTTCTAGCCGGACAATATTCTTATCTGCTTTGCGAAATACCTTGTTCTCTTCTGAAAGACGCTTGACTCGAGACTCCATATCCCAAAAGAGAACATTCAATTTCCCTGCCTCGTCATTTGCACGCTCAACTATTACTCGCTGTAGCGCAAGACCTTTGATCTTAGTATTGACATGCTCAACTAATCTGTTGACACTATCTAAATCGCTTTTCCGTTGCTCTAACTCGACCTGGATCTCTTTTGTCGTTGATGCAATCTTGAGAATCTCTTCCTTAAGCAGTGTAGACTTCCTTAACTCATCCTTGAGATTGGTAATCTGCTCATTTATCTCTATTATCTTTGGACCTGCCCCCTCTAACAGCTTTAGGTCTGTTGAGATTTTCTCCTCGTTCTTGGTCAGATACTCAACTAATAACGATAGACTTTTGCGCTCTTTTTGAGCCTCTTTTAATAAAATTTCTATATCGGCGCGTTGAGTATTTACTTCTATTTCTTTGCCTTCTGCCTGAGATTCCGACATCTTGTCTCCTAGCTCTAATCAAGTGGATTTATCTATATAAATAGTAATACATTTTTATATGGTTGTAAACTTTTCTCTCATTCGGCATATAATAGATCTCAAGTAATAAATAGCTGAATTTTTGAAATAAATAGTTGTGATTATTATAATTTCTTATATAATAACTATCATGTAGTTAAAATAGGTATCGTTCTATTTTTGTAATTATATGTTAAGGTAAATTTTTCAATAAGGAGATTTTTTATGGTAGCAAAAAAGCCAATGACTAAAAATAAAATTGCAGAGCATCTTGCAGCAGAAGCAGGAACTACTAAAAAAATGATTGTTACCATATTAGATGAGCTAGCAGCATTATCTTATAAAGAGGCTAAAGTAGGTTTTACCGTACCTGGGATTGGTAAACTTATTGTTGTTAAACGTAAAGCTAGAATGGGACGTAACCCGCAAACGGGAGAAGCTATCAAAATACCAGCTCGTAAAGCTTTGAAGTTTAGAATGGCTAAAGCTGCTAAAGATTCTGTCCTCACTTAGTACTCAAGCTCTTACTTGAGTCGTATTTAGACAACTTCACTTGCGACTCAAGTGATCCTGATTCCCCTAACAGTAGTGTCTCTTAATACCGCTATTCGGAAGGTTAACATTGACTCTTAGATTCTATCTACTAGTTTAGTTTGACATTCCTTGCTAAACGACGAATCTCTTCTTCAAATCGTTCTTTACTCAGGTGTGCATTCTTTAATATCTCATCTCGCATCTGGTCGTAAAATTTACTCTTCTCTTGGGCAAGTGCTCTTTCGAGAGAATTTTTCTTGTTCATTATATCAATAATCATCTCTTGGCGTCGTTTATACTCTTCAGTCTTGAGGTCGATCTCAATTATTTCTAGACGCTTAGCTCTTTCTAATGAAAGTTCGTTCTCGATAATCTTAAGGCGGGTACGCTTCTCTTGCGCTAACTCGTCTTGAATCTTTTGACCTTTCACTAGCTTCATATCCTCTAAACTACGATCGGCATTCTTTTGCATCAGATCAAGCCGATTTTCTGATTCAAGCTTGCGTGTTAATAGTCTTTTGTCTAGCTGAACCTCTGCTTGGACTCTAGATAGAAGACGCTCTTTTTCTGATTGTAGCTGAATTTCAATCTTATTTAGTTTCATACTGTAATCATCGGCAAGCTTATTGTTCATTTTGGCTTGCAATTTGACTTTATGATTTTCGACCTCAAACTCAACCCATCCCAGATGCTTTGCTAGTAGATCCTCTTTTCGTTTGTTGAGCCGGATTAACATCACCTTTTCATTGAGGGCTGCCTGATGTTCTAGATGTTCTAGATGTTCATTCTTTTCATTTGCAATATGGCGTTCTAACTTTTCTAATTCCGCAGATTTATACTGCTCCAATTCAGCCATAAATTCAGAGACCCTTTTCTCCTCCTCTTTCCTCAATTCTTCATTTAAAATTTCAAGCTTGCTCGCTTTTTTCATTTGAACTTCTTTTGCTAACATATCTTTGAGTTGAAGTTGGTATTCGCTTGCTTCCTTATCTACTCTCGTAAGTAGTCTATCCAAAGTTGAATTCGCTAACTCTCTATTCTTCTTATCCAATGTATGGCGTTGAAACTCATTATCGATCGTAATATCTATAATTGAATCCTCTTTCATACGCTTAAGGTGGGACTCTAACAGAGCTATTCGTCGATCTTTCTCAATATCAATTCTATTTTTGGCAGCTTCAAAATAGTTGTCTACACGCTCTTGGAGCAATGCATGAACTTTTTTTGCCTCTTTGCTCCGGACTTCATTTAGCTCAATCTGTAAGTTTCTATAAAATGTTTGACGCTTTAATCCGATATCTTTTCTCATATCAGCTTCAAGCAGTAATCGTAATGGCTCAAGCTCTCCGTTCAATACTTTTACAGACTCTTGATGTTGCTGCTCCATTTTTTCAGTCAGTTCCTCTTTAAGACGATTCTCCTCTTGAAACATTCGATGCGAAAGCTCACTACGCATCCTTCTCTGTTCTTGAACCAACGAAGCTTCAACATCCTTAAGCATTAATCTCCTCTGTTCCTGAATTTCGTCATTTAGTCTTAAGAAGAGAGTTGCCCGTTTGCGTTGCAGCTCATTTTCGACTTCTACTAATTTTCTCTTCCGATCTAATTCAATATCTTTGGCAACTGATTGCTCCATTTTTTCTAGCTTGGTTTCACGGATCTTTTCTAATTCATCTGTGAGCAGCAAAATTTTGTTATTTTTAATCTTGACCAGATCACTTTCAATGATCCTAATCGTACGTTTCTTTTCTAACTGTAGCTTTGAAGCAATCTTTCTTCGTTGATCTGTTTCATACTGATTTAAATTATTTTGAATAATATCAAGTCGCTTATCTCGTTCAACACTGATCTCTTCTTCTAGATCTGCAAAACTCTTTTTACGCTCTAACAATATGTTAGCCCATGCTTCTTTTGCCTTTTTTGACAAAGTACGATTAATGTCGTCACGCTTCTTTCTCGTTTCAAATAGGAGACGGTTCTTAACCTCTTCATTTTTTGTTATACGCCAGTCAACAATCTCCTTTTCAATAATTCGGATCCTTGCTTTCTTTGCAATCTGTAACTCATTCTCGATCGTAGTCATCAATGAATTCTTATATTGCTTGATTGCCTGGTTGACTCTTTCCTGCTGCTTTTCAAACTCGCGTCTGTATATATCTTGTAGCTTCTGATCAAATTCTTGACGCTTCCTGTAACTTTCAGTATCGTAATGAGCACTGGCAGTCATGATATCTTCGTATGAACTTGCTAAAAGCGATTCTTGCCGCTTCCTTGCTAAATTCTCAGCCCGTCTTATTAAATAGACACGGCGACGTTCAACCTCAGCTGATAATATGTCCATCTCGCGAACACGCATCCTATCTAATTCATCATTGATCAGATTAATTCTATTTTCTCGATCTGCTTCTAGCTCACTCCAGATCAAGTCATGGATCTTCTTAGCCTCCGTTACATGCTTCGCTTCTGTTTCGCGTAACTTCGCCGCTTCTAAACTTTTAATCTTAATATCTAGTTTGCTTCGCTTTTCTTCCTCTAGTAGCTGCAGACGTTTATTCATCTCGCTTTGCTTTTCTCGGAGCTCATTATCTAGCTGATCCTTGAGGGCTGCACTATTTAGCTTCTGCTCATTTTGGATTCTTTCTAACAATTCTTTACGAAACGTTAACTCCTCTTCTTTAATAGACTCCTTAACCTTCTCAATCGTAGTCGATCTTACTTTCTCTAACTCTTCTAACATCTTTACCGTTTTAATACTTCTTTGTTTCTCTTGTTCTAGAGTGGCATCAGTTGCTAATTGTTCTAATAAAATCGCACGTCGAGTAGAAATCGATTTTTCTACTTCTTCTAATTTCTCACGCTTGAATTCATCTAACTGATTTTTTATCTCTTTCTTCGATTCTTGATAATACTGTTCAACCTCTAGTTGACGCTTACCCATCGTAGAGAGTAGGTTTTTACTAAGTGTTAGTCGGATCTCGGCTAATAGTTTCTCATCAATATCTAGTGACTCGTTAGTTAGATCTGCCACCACCTTCTTTAGCGATTCTTGAAATAAGGATCTGCCATGATCTGCAATAGGAAGTTGCAGTAGTTCACTTTGATTACTTAAATCTTTGTCAAAGAAAACAACTCCTGCATTAGCAATCTTTAAATCGGATCGCTCCTCAATTTGTAAGATCAGTTTCTCATATAGAGTATCTTCATCCTTGCTAAGCTGTTTGTTAATTAATAAATGATAGAGTGGCTGGTTGCTAGCAATAGCTTCTAATTTATTAATCGATTCTACTTTTGACTTAGTTCCTTTTGCGATTGCATTAAATAATGAATCAGGATCTTTATCATAATCCCTTGTTGAAAAATTTTTCGCAATACGCTTTAAATCTTTACTCATTGCTTTGCGAGAATTTGTGAGCTTTCTTATGAATAGATTTTCAGTAAAGCTTAATATCGAATTTGGTAATAAGGTTGGGCTAGTTAGCAGTAATCTGATTTTGGAATCTAGAAAGTAGTCTAGTCTGGTTTTGTCTGAAATTGTACCTAGATCTAATACTATATATCTGTTACCTGTTGTTGCTAGCTGCTTGATTAAATTCCGGCGTAATTTATATTTCTTGTCGCTAAAATCTAAGTAATCAAATCCATTATTTAAATAGCTAAGATTTGGAATATTACTTTTCCCTATTATTTTTTTAATCGGTAGAAAACTTTTGGAAAACAGATCCTTTAAACTATTAGCGACTTCATCTTGTTTTATTAAATCGATTCTGGATGAGCCATTAAATGAGAAATCTACCAATAATGTCTTCTTGCCTAGTGAAGCAAGTAAGGTTGCCATATTTAATGCTATTGTAGAATTGCCTACTCCTCCTGAAGATGAGCTTAAGGCAATTACAGTTGTTGGTAGCTTGCTTCCTGACTTCTTTTTGTTTGGACTCATATTATTAATTAAGGTTGCCTATCTCTAGCATGCTATAATAATAACAGTTATATATAAATAGTAGATTGATTTATAACTGCAGTCAATACTATAATATAAGCCACTACTTTTTCTTACGAGGATGCTAATGCTAAGAGACCCCTTTTTAGATAGTGATGGAAATGTTACGCTCCCACCTAAAACTATTGTTCAGACTCTAGAGAAAATCAAAGAGCTACGTGGTTTCTCTAAACCACAGCTTATGCGGATCGCAAGACTCAAACCTACCTTATTTGGTCCAAAAAAGTTTATCCTCTCTGAAGGTTCTAGTGGGATTGATACCATGGTTATCATCTTAGCTGGTTCGGTCTATATTCATAAGCGGGTCTCTTCTGATTCAGTCAAAGATGATAAAGCCTCCTATGAACAGGTCGCAGAAATTCAAGGTCCAGCTCTCATAGGTGAAAATTCTTTTTTCACTGGTTTGCCACGGTCGGCAGGTGTCTATGCAAATAATAGATGCCTCGGAATTATTTTAGATCGTGAATCGCTTTTAAGATTAATAGCACTCGATAAAAAAGCTTATTTCCATGTTTTGTCCTCTCTTGCACTAGAAAATCTCATCAGAGTAGAGCGTACTTTAACCCACTATGTTGGATCGCTTCAGATTATTTTGTCTGCTGCTGTCTTATCGCAGAGCAACTATTATGTAGCACTCAATAAGCTCAAAAAAGAATTCCAAGGGGGCTTTAGAGATATACCAGATATTGAAAAATTCCTTGTACGGGTTCTTATGCTTGTGCGTGAGCTGAACTTGGCCCTAGAGACCCTATATACATTTGCAAACCTCCCTGAACTCATTATCAAAAGTGTCAATAGAAAGTATTTCACTATCCCTACAAGTGATACCTCGTACGGAATATTGAAAAAAATCATTGATGAGTTAACTCATACTCAGACTATTATCTTGCTTGATGCTATCAACTTTAAAAATGTTGTCTTAACCTCCGTTATCGACTCGTACGATGTAGGTCTTAAAATTATTGATTACCAATCTATGGTTCTTCAGGCTGTCAATATCTATCGTAAATTTATCTCTCAAGCTGATATGTTAGGATGTCTTGTTGAAACACCAAAATATAAACCTCCATCTAGTAATACCAGCCTTGGGGATCTTATCTGGGATAAATAGCGCTAACACTTTTTTGAAACTGGCTCGTATCATCTAGTAGTCTAACATCTAATTTAAATAGTCCCTGCTCAATTCGACCGATGATCGCTGGCGTTAATAACCTGAAACGTTTTGCGATCGATTCTGGCGAGCTATCTTTTGAACTTATTGCAAGTGAGTATGTTTCCAATTTCAACTCAGGAAATGCACCTCCACCTACCAATGAATAATCCTCTACTATCTTAATCGATAGTTCTCTTACTGGCTCTAGAATCTTTTTTGCTTTGATTGCACTCTCTTTTATGCTACTTAACTCTCTTGTTAGGAATCGTAATGTCGGGATCTCGTTTACTGCTTGATCTTGATCTAAGTAGAGCCTCAATGTCGCTTCTGTTGCTGCTAAAATAATTTTATCTAATCTAACAGCTCGCTGCAAATTATTCTTTTTGATCTTATCAATCAGTATCTTCTTGCCGGCGATGATACCAGCTTGTGGACCACCAAGCAACTTATCGACTGAAAATGTCACTAAATCTGCGCCATCTTTTAATATTTGCTTAACTGTTGGCTCAGAATCAAATCCTTTTATCGGAAGATCGATTAACATGCCAGACCCTAAATCAACTACAAATGGAATGTTCGCCTCTTTTGCTATTTTTGCCAACTCCTTCGTCGATGCTGATTCTGTGAATCCTACTATTTTGTAATTGCTAGGATGGACTTTTAATATAAGCTTGCCACCTTCTTTAATGGCTTCCAAATAGTCGCTTGCAGCCGTTTTGTTAGTTGTCCCAACTTCTTGTAGCTTCGCGTGGCTCTCTTTTATTAGGTCAGGTAGCCTAAAAGAGCCTCCAATCTCAACTAGCTCTCCTCTTGATACTATAACTTTTCTCTTGCGCGACAGACTATTTAATGTAAGCAGTAGTGCTGCTGTGTTGTTATTAGTTACTATTGCAGCCTCAGCTGTTGTTAATGTTTGCAGTAACTTTTCGATACTCTCTTCTCGTTTGCCACGCTTGCCAGTTAAAAGATTGTATTCTAAATTGACATAGTTTTGCATCGCTTGCAAGGCTGCTTCTTGCGAGCTTAAAGGTAATATTGATCGCCCTAGGTTGGTATGGATTACTACTCCACTTAAATTAATTACAGGAGTAATTCTTTCTAAGCTCTCCTTTGCAAATCTCTTTTCTACTAACTCTAACCAATCTGGTGATCTGTTTGATAGTCTGCCCCCTTTATTAATCATGCCCCTAGCTTTTTCAAGCTCTAATCGCAATAGCCGAGCGACCTCAAGCCTCCCATACTTTTCAATTAATGGTTTGGCTTGGGGGGCAACTAATAAATCGTTAAGTGAAGGTATACTTTTGTACCTATTGTCTGTTTTACCCAACTACTCCTCATAGAAAGAAAATCTCCATTATCATCGTAGCGTAGCTTCGGATAAATGTGAAGTAGTTCTTTTGCAGTAGTTTATGATTTATTCTCTTCTGGTGTTAGAGCTATTACCGAAATGTTTCGTGAGAAAATAAGATCCATTTTATTTTTTGCATTTGCTTTACGATAGATCGACTTTAAATGTTGCTTGACTGTGGCACTTTTTATTCCAAGAGCAAATGCTATATCCTCATTACTATAAGCAGATGAAATCATCTCTACTATCTCTTCTTCTCTTGGCGAAAGTGACCAATCAGATGGCGGTGCTTCATTGGCTGTTAACGCAAGGTCTGATCTGCTCCAGACATCAGCAAATTCTAATTCCACTACTGCTCCAGTAGGTGTTGAGTTTATTTTGATAGGCTCAATACTGTAAGATGTTAAATCGACTATCTGTTTGCGCAATCGTTGTAATCGCATCAGCATAGATCCAAGCCCACTTACTTTACTTTTTGTCTGTGGCTCACTGATCACAATTGTGTAAGTTATAATATGCGATGGTGTGTCATTTAGTCTGCTAGGTTCATATGATACTAGCTTTTGTGCAGATCCGCTTATCCGATCTAGCTCTGACAAAATTCCACTACTTAGTCGATGTAATGATAACGGATCCACATGTAATGCTACTGCAGTTGGAGCGATCATATTGTTTATCTTTTGATTGTTCTTAGTTAGTGAAATTACGCGACCAACAATATCTTTTAAAATGACTTTTGATAATCCATATTTTCGCTGACTAACCGAATCGTCTTCGACAACATCACTAGAAGATGCAAATTGTAATGCCCTTAGGAGAGTTCTATCGATCATTTTATTCCCTAACAGAGCAGGGGTAGCATAGATCCTCAACAATGCAAAGTTATATGATTCTAATCTGAGTGCAAATACTAATACCAACTCTTCATCCATTCCTCTTGGCATGAAACAACGCCCCTCAAGGGTAGGAATATCAGAGGCATCAGGGCACTCTAACAGATCTTTACTATTAATCCATGAGCATTTATATGGAGTTTGCGTTAAATCACCCTTTAGATATTCGAACATCTGTCTGTTTAAGTGGATTAAATTGCCATTTGGGTGTTCAACTATACTGGTAGGAAGCTCCAATTGATCAATAAATTCTGTTAACTGCCCGAGTCCATCGTTGACTTGCTGCTCTTTATTGAGGTTTGACATTTTTTATTCCTTAATCTTTTAAAGTTAATATAAAAATGCTATGCAGAATAGTAACACTATTTATACAAATAAGTAAAACAATTTCTATTTATAGCTTCTTCATACTCAAATAGGAGTTCAAAACCTATATTTTAAAGGAGAAATATCTACTTAGGTCATAAATTTGCACTAATTGCCTAATTTTGTAACTCTGGTTCTGATTTTTCGGTTAAAAAGATGGCAAACAATATCACTTACAGTAGCTTTTGGTCGACTTTTTTTATTAAGAAAGTAGTTAAATGAGAGTTCACTTCGACCGTTAGTTATTATAAATGAGTCAAAATCAACTAGTAGTTCAGAAACACTCTCTTTAAGGTCAAAACTCTCTATTTTTTCCTTCCGTCGGCGACTGACTACTAATTTTGGAGCTAAGTTATACTCGTTGATCTTCCTTACAAAATCTTCTTTATTGATCAGCTCTTTTATAACAACTTTGTAATGATTACTTTTTGTGGCTACTTGTATCGATTTTGCCCCAGCAGGTAATAGTTTTATATCGGTTACCGAAAGATTCTCAGGTAGCGACTTGCTAATTAATTTTAAGAGATGGTCAACCGGAATATTTTCTGTTAGCGATAAATCAAATTTTTCATTTAAGCTTTCATATCCAAGTGGTAGGGCATCATCAAATGATATTTTCAAGTTCCGAGCAAAGCCTTGCCGGAATGCGAGTGGAAGTTTTGCTTGCCGAAATGCTCGTTTGAACAGTAATGTTGTCTGTATATACGATATAAATCGGATTAGACCTCTTTTTTGGTAGGTAAATCGATATTTGTAAAGCCCCGTCCCTTTAACAATTTTATCCTCTTTTTGATATGGAATTACTTTGCTATTAAAGCTCTTTTTATAATCTGAGCAATGATTCGGATCGATACCGCAAGCTAAGCAGCTACCAGTTCGACAATCCATACTGATTTTATCTTGCTCTGCCAAGCTAGCCTCTTTTAACAATCTTTTATGCTCTACCATTATATCTAGATGTTGCCATGGTAGCGTGGCCTCTTTTGCAATCTGGCGATTAATGTAAAAACTCGCATCAATAGATAAGCGATTGAAAACTTCATCCCACTTTAATCGATCAAACTTTTCACTCCATGCATCAAAACGGAGACCATCTTCAAATGCACTTTCGATTGCATCTGATAATCTACGATCACCTCTAGCAAAGAGTGCTTCTAATCTAGATGTATATACATTATGAAATTTGACATTAATCTTCTTCATACGTTTGACGCTATCTAGTATAATTGCTTGCTTGCGCTTCAAGTTCTCGATTGAGTCAAAGCTGCTCCATTGAAAAGGGGTATGTGCCTTTGGAACAAAATTACCTATTGAGATAGTGATGCCAGTTAATCTTTTATTATTAACCTCAACTTGAGCCAGCTCTTTAGCAAGTTGACCGATCTGTTCGACATCAAAATCTGTTTCAGTCGGTAGCCCGATCATAAAGTAAAGCTTAATCCGACACCAATTGTTCTGGATCAACAAAGCGATGACATCCTTAACCTCTTTGTTGCTCACTTTCTTATTGATCGTACCACGCAACCTCTCCGTTGCAGCTTCCACTGCAATAGTAAAGCTAGATCGCCTCATGT
>JBLYYQ010000131.1:0-5465 GCA_048550035.1 Nitrospinota bacterium | reverse complement strand
CAAACCTTAGAGAGCAGTTTGGTGACAATATCAACCAGTCGATTTTGAACAGTTTTAATATAGATAAGATTGCAATCAATTCATTAATTGACAATCGCCTTCTTCAACGTAGTGCAGCAAATCTAGGGATAACGGTTAGTGATGAAGAGGCTCGTAATACAATTTTCGCGATGGAGCAGTTTCAGAACGAGCAAGGTAAGTTTGATCCAAGTAAATATTCAGCGTTACTAGCGCAGGTTAATATTAGTAAGAGCCAGTATGAACAGAGTGTCCGTGAAACAGTTGCAATTGACAGGTTAAGAAGATTTATAGAGCAGAGTGCATCTGTTTCAGAAGGGGAGATCATTGCCGATGCGATATTTAACAAAGAGAAGGTCAAGGCATATTACAGTAAGATTCTCTTCAAAGATTTTGAATCTAAAGTTGATCAAGGTGACGACAAGCTTGCTAAATGGTATGAGAGCAACTCTAGCATGTTCGAAGAGGAAGAGGAACGTTCATTTAAGATGCTATCTATAGATAGGAAGAAAATAGCTACAACAATTAACGTCACAGACGAGCAGGCTAAAGAGTATTACGATGCAAATATATCATCAGATGAGAAAGCAAAAGAGGTTAAGGCGAGCCATATTCTAATCAAAGTTGATAAAAATAGCACAGAAGAGGAGATTGCGGCTGCCAAGTCTAAGATAGAAGCGATTTATAAAGAGGTAACTGATGGAGGTGCTAATTTCTCTAAGGTGGCCAAAGAAAAAAGTGAAGACAGCTCCAAATCAGATGGTGGCAACTTAGGATATTTTGGGAAAGGTGTGATGGTACCAAAATTCGAACAGGTTGCTTTCACGCTTGAGAAAGATCAAATTTCTAAACCGTTTCAAACAGATTTTGGTTTTCATATAGTGAAGGTTGTGGATAAAAAAGGATTTAATTCTTCAAACTTTGATCAAAGGAAGATCGAGATAAAATCGATAATTAAAAACAGTATTGCGGCCGAAAAGGGAAAAAAGATCATCAATGATATCTTATTTGAAGTTCTGCCAGATAACTTCGGATCGTTTGCAGACAAGGATAAGAATCTAACAATAAACAGCATGACAATCAGGAAGGGTGATACACCAACTGATAGCCTCGTCAATAAAGCTGTTTATGCGGCAGTCTTTGAACTTAAGCCTGACGAAATTTCAGAGATGATTGAGATCAACAATCGTTACGCAATTCTAATTTTAGATCAGATTAAGGAGCGGCAGGTACCAGATCTTGCAAATATTAGAGAAGAGGTATTAAAAAATTATATTGAGGATAGTTCAAAAGAGCTAGCGAAAACAAAGAGTGAAGAGTTTCGTGATTTAACAAGCGATAAAACCGATCTTAAAGCAGTATTGCAATCTACCAAATTCAAGGTTAGTGTCAGCCCTACTTTTGCACGAGACGATATCTCGAAGCTAAGAAAAGAGAATAAAAGTCATCAAGATATTCTGTTTAATGAACTCTTTAATCTTGATACAGGAGAAGCGAAAGTTAAATCTATTCAGGATGGGTATCTAATTTATCAGCTAATCGAAAGGGTTCCTCTAGAGCCGTTATCAGTAGCAGAAAAGAGCTTGATCAAGGAGCGATTGCTATCAACTAAGCGCCAGAGTCTATATAAGATATTCGTAGAGCAGATGCGAAATGAGGCAGAGAAGCAAGGTGAGATTGTTATTAATCTCAAAAACTAATCTAGTTTGGATTCATTTGAGATCTCAATATCGACTAGCTTCTTGTTGATCCCATTTAATTTGGACTCGATAGTTGCAATGTTATTAGAGGTTACATTGATTTTATCTTTTAGCTTCAAGAGCAGATCTGAGATGGTTTGATAATCTTTTTTCATCTCTCCAAATAGTTTCCATACTTTGGTAGCCTTATTTTCTATCATGCTGTTAAGGTGAGAGAGGCGGATAATATGTAGCATTGCAGAGAGAGTAGACGGTCCTGCAATCATAACAGACTGTTCTCGCTGCACTTTTTCAAATAGATCTTGATGAGAGATCGCTTCCACAAATAGACCTTCAGTGGCAAGAAACATAATCGCAAAGTTGGAGGTGAATGGAGGCTTGATATATTTTTTTGCGATACTTTTAGCAGCGATTTCAATCTGTCTTACCAATCCAGACTTGCACTTGTCGATTAGATCTTTATCACCCTCTTCTCTAGCGGCGAGTAGCCGTTTATAATGTTCAATAGGGAATTTTGCATCAACCGGTATCCATACAGCACTTTGCTTATTAGCAGCTGGGAGATTAATAGCAAACTCAACAAATTCGCTTTCATTTTCAATTTTCAAATTTTCTTTAAACTGTCCAGGTGCAAGGATATCGGTAAGTAGCGCTTTGAGTTGAGTTTCTCCTACTATCCCTCGAACTTTAACATTTGAAAGTAACCGTCGCAAAGTAGACATATCATCTGCCAACAGGTTGACCGCACCAAGGCTTTGATGTACATTTTTTAAATTCTTTACTACCTCATTATAGGTACGGTCTAATTTTTTATATAGATTTTCACCTAACTGCTCTTCCATCTGCTTTCTCAAATCGCCAAGTCGCTGTTCAGTCGAGCTTGAAGCATTCCCTATATATTGCCCGATAGAATCTCGCAATAGAGTCAGAGTCTGATTATTTTCTAACCTATCAGAGCTAAAGAGATCTTTTAGCTCGCGTAGTCGCCATCTAAGATTTGTGAGGAAAATGAGGAGAGCAGCTAGCAAAACTACTAAGAGTAGAATAACTATAGCAAAAATAATTGATAGACTATCGGCAGGCATTAAATTATCCTAACTTTTGGTTAACTAAATCAGTTTTAAGAGAGATCCATTATAACTTTGTAGCTTCAAGTAGGGAAGGTAAAGTATGAAAAAAGATAGATTACCTCTAGTTGGAATCACTGCAGATGTAGAAGAAGAGAGTGTAGATGTTCAAGCAAGTTTCAAATTGAAGCGAAGTTACTTTGAGGCAATAGAGCATGTAGGTGGGCTTCCAGTAATGATAGGTTATCCGGTAAACGATAAAACAGGGTTGCAGATTATAAATAGTATAGATGCGCTTCTAATTTCAGGCGGTGATTTTGATATAGATCCATCCTATTTCAACGAAGAAGAGATAGTAGAGGTTTTAAAGCTCATTCCAGAGCGGACAGAATCTGAATTCAAACTATTAGAGATCGCATTATCAAAAGATATTCCAGTTCTTGGTATTTGTGGCGGGATGCAACTGATAAATGTAGCATTTGGGGGCGATTTATATCAAGATATAGCAAGAGAGTGTGATCAACCGATCTGCCATACCCAGTCCCCACTTTTAGATGGGAAGGTATCTCATACTGTTTATCTTAATGAAAAGAGCAAGTTAGCTAAAGGAGTCGGTAAAAAGATTATCAAGGTAAACTCGACTCATCATCAAGCGGTAAAAAATCTAGGCGCCAACCTAGTGGTAGCTGGCAGAGCTCAAGACAATCTTATAGAAGCGATTGAATATGCTTCTGATGATAGGTCTGTCTTAGGAGTCCAATGGCATCCGGAGGGACTCTATAAAGAGGATGAGTCGTCTGTAAAGATATTTGAAATGTTTATTGATGAGGCTCTGAAGCGCTCCTCAACACTTAAACTATCTAAGTCACCATTAAGATCTTATCTAAAGACGACAGTTCGCGAGCCGTAGACCATAATTTTTCGTTCGCCATATTTTTTCAGAGAGGTCGTGAGGACAGATTTTTCGATAGTTTTGCCAATATCTATGAGAGCATCAACAGAATAGACATGATTAACTTTAGCAACATCTTGGGCGATAATAGGGCCTTCATCTAAATTTTCTGTTGCAAAATGGGCGGTGGCACCGATAATCTTAACACCTTTACTATATGCTTGCCGATATGGTGCAGCGCCAGCGAACGCAGGTAAAAATGAGTGATGAATGTTGATTATTTTCAATCGGTATTGATCAATAAACTCTTTTGAAAGTATCCGCATATAGCGTGCAAGCGAGATCAGATTAATATTTAGTTCCTCTAGTACCTTTAACTGTTTGGCTTCAACCTCCTCTCTGGTTGAATTATCAAATGAAAAATGGTAAAACGGTATCTCAAACTGATTAGCTAGCTTCTTAGCTGCAACATGATTTGAGATAATAGCCTTAACATTAAATGGGAGTGACCCAAGCTGTACTAAGGTTAATACTTCTGCAAGACAATGTAGCTCTTGAGAAACAAATATGGCAAGGTTATCTTTTATTGCACCAACAGTTAGTTCCCACTTGATATCAAACTCACCTGTTTCTAAATCAAACTCAGACTGAAAACGATCCAATGCAATGCTAAATGATGCTAGATCCCATACAACTCTCATAAATAGCATATTACGCTCACGATCGACAAACTGCTCTAGCTCTAGTATATTGCCGCCACGCTTAGCTAAAAAACCTGTTATTTTGGAGATGATCCCTTTAGAGTCAGGCGCCTGAATTTTAAGTATCGCGTTTTGAGATTCTTTAAAGTTATTTTCAATCATTTGCATAGATTTGGTAGTATATATAAAATTAACTATGTTTATAAATAGATTTTTTTTAATCTATTATTAGCTTATTACTCAAAGAGAAATAATGAAAGTTTTTCTAATCGGTGGCACTGGTTTTGTAGGCTCATATCTATTAAAAGAATTAGTTGCCAATAATTTTGAAGTAACTATGTTAGTTCGAGCAGGCTCATTGCAGAAGTTAAAGATCGAACATAATATTAAAATAGTCAATGGCGACATATTTTCTAAAGATATTTTAATCCAACACCTCAAAGGGGCAGATCTAGTTATTAATTTAGTTGGGATCATTCGCGAACAGCAATCCTCAGGGATAACATTTGAAAGGCTCCACTATGATGGAGTTATAAACCTACTTGATGCATGTAAAATGGCAAATGTTAAAAAGATCATACATATGAGTGCTAATGGTGCATCTTTGGAAGGTGTTTCAAACTATCAGGTTAGTAAGATGAAGGCTGAGATTGCTATTAAAGAGAGTGGACTAGATTGGACTATCTTTCGTCCATCGGTTATATTTGGCGATTCGAATAAGAAGATGGAATTTAGTTATGAGCTGGCAAAAGTGATCCAGATGGTACCGATTATGCCGATTTTTGGTAGTGGTGATTATCAGCTAGAGCCGGTTGCGATAGAAGATGTTGCTAAAGTTTTCAGGCAGGCGACACAATTGCAAAGCGCAAACCATAAAATATTTGAATTAGGTGGCGGGAAAATCTTTAAATTTAAGGAGATTATCAACATAATAGCAAACAGAGTAAAAGGGAGAGATATTAAGAGTATTCATATCCCACTATCTCTCATTGAGCCTGTTGCGAAACTTTTAGGGGGATTTTCTTTTTTCCCAATATCGATTGATCAGCTTGAAATGTTGAAAGCTGGCAATGTGACGACAGATCAT
>JBLYYQ010000130.1:0-4454 GCA_048550035.1 Nitrospinota bacterium | reverse complement strand
TGCTCATCACATTTACGCAAAAGCAAGAGTGTCGCTGCTTTCAGTGAATCTTTGCTACAGTCAAACTCTTCAGGAATTGCAGAAGCTATGTTAGAGCCATATTTTGCTAAAAAAATCTTGGACAAATTAGATCTATTCTTCATAAATCATTGTAAATTAATATTCAATTACTTACCATAAGATATCTAAATTATTACTTTTGTTATTCTCAATATCAACTGTTATTCTTAATATCAACCATAATTAGATTCTTTTTTATTTTAGCTCTGAATATAACTTTCAAATCAATTCCCATTTCTGTTGACAAGCTAGTTAGAAGCAACTAACTTGTTGATAGGAACTCTTTTTTTTGAGGAAAAGTGAAAGAAAAAGTGGAATTATCTGCTAGTTTGGAAGATTATTTAGAAGCAATTGCTCGTATAGCAGAAATAAATGATCATGCACATGCTGACGAAATTGCTAAGCGGCTCAATGTAACAAAGCCGTCTGTAACTGTTGCATTGCGTCACTTGTCCAAGAAGGGATTAATCAAGTATCAACGGTATATGCCGATTACCTTAACAAAGAAAGGTAAACAGATTTCAGCAGAGATATTAGCAAAACATTCTGTGTTGCGAACTTTCTTTACTAAAGTGTTAACCTTAGATCATCTAGTAGCAGATCGAATTGCATGTAAGGTAGAACATAGCATCGATAGTCAAACAATAGAGAAATTAAGAAATTATGTAGATTTCATTACAAACTGCCCTAGTATAGATGCAGAATTTATCCAGAAGAAGATTACGGATAACTGTAGTGATGAGCTCGATCAGAGTAGATGTTTAGAATGTATTAATGTAGCATCGCTCCGTTCTGCAGAAGAGGTATCAAAGGATATAAAATGATAACAAATTTATCAGATCTCAAACCTGGTGATCGAGGTGTTATTGTTGAAATCAATACTAAGTCATCTTACAAGCTTCGATTAGCAAGTATGGGTATATTACTTGGTGAGGAGGTTTTAGTCTTGAAAATAGCACCACTTGGTGATCCTATTAGCATCAAGATCAAAGGGTACGAGTTAGCACTTCGAAAGAGAGAGGCATCCTGTATAAAGATTGAGTCAAACAGAGAGTCGGCTAAAGAGTTGCCAACTACAAAGGTCTGATTACGAGGATATATTGAACGCACCTCTCTGCAAATCAAATAGTTTTTTATAATGAAAAGAGATTTTACTGTTGCTATTGCTGGTAATCCTAACTGCGGTAAGAGTGGTCTATTCAATTGCCTAACAGGAAGCAGGCAACATATAGGCAACTACCCTGGAGTCACAGTCGAAAAGAAAGAAGGCTCGCTGGTAATTGATGATTTAACAATAAAAGTTATTGATCTGCCTGGATTGTATAGTTTGACTGCTAATTCTATAGAAGAAATTATTGCACGAGATGTTTTGATTAATGAGAAAATTGATCTAATAATCAATGTTGTAGATTCATCAAATCTAGAGCGTCATCTATTTTTCACAACAGAGCTATTGGCCTTAAATATTCCGATACTCCTTCTTTTGAATATGCGAGATATCTCGCTGCGCAACGGATTAAGCTTTGATTATAAACGCTTATCTACTGCACTTAATGTTGAGACAGCAGAGAGTATCGTTCATAAAGGTATTGGAATTGATTCTTTAAAAAAGCAAATTTATCAATTCTTTAATAAAGATGAAAGCCTTGATGCGCCTAAGATGCCTTCAATCATAAGCTCTCATAGGCTGCAAGAATTCATAACTAACATTTCGAATCAACTAGTAAATCTGAATGTAGAGCCTCTTATTCATGTCGCCAAATGGAAAGCATTAAAATTATTAGAAAAAGATAGGCTTGTGCAAGAAGAGTTAGCTGTAAGTAGTAGCTATCGAAAAAATATCTCTGAACCTGTTGATGAAAACCTCAAAAATATCGAAACTACTTTTGGAAACAGTACAGAATCATTAGTTGCAAGTGAACGATATAAATTTGTAAACAAGATCTGCAGTGAAACAGTCTCTAGCTCAAAAGAAGCAACAATAAACTACAGCGAGAAGATCGATTTATTATTAACAAATAAAATAGTAGGTCTCCCAATCTTTTTTCTACTGATGTACTTGGTCTTCAACTTGACCTTTACGCTTGGCGAGCCAATGATGAATCTATTTGAAAACGGTTTCAGCTATCTTGGCAAGTTAGTATCAAGTTTTTGGGAAGAAGGATCACCAAGTATTATTCGCTCGTTACTAGTAGATGGAATAATAGCTGGAGTTGGAGGTGTTTTGGTATTTTTACCAAACATTATTCTACTTTTTTTAGCTATTTCCTTTTTGGAAGCAAGTGGTTATATGTCGCGCGCTGTGTTCATAATGGATAAGTTGATGAGCAAATTTGGGTTGCAGGGGAAAAGTTTTATCCCACTTTTAACAGGCTTTGGCTGCTCTGTACCAGCAATTATGGCAACAAGATCGTTAGATTCTAATAAGGATCGTTTAATAACAATAATGATTATCCCATTAATGAGCTGCTCTGCAAGACTTCCGATCTATCTGATGATTATCCCTGCATTTTTTCATGAAAGTGCATATGCAAATGTAATGTGGTTGATATATGTAATTGGGATAGTACTTGCTATTGCATCGGCATGGGTGCTGCGTCATACATTGTTCAAAGGAGAGTCAACTCCATTCATTTTGGAGATGCCTCCATACAGGTTACCAACATTAAAAAGTATCGTCATAGAGGTAATAGAGAAAGGTAAATTTTATATCAAACGTGCCGGTACAATAATTCTTGCGGTCTCAATTTTACTCTGGGCTGCGGCGGCATTTCCTGAGAAGCAGGAGTTTGATAAAGATTATGACAAGTTAATCCTCGATGTTACTCTGTCAGACTCGATATCTGATGACGATAAGCAAACTAGTCTGATCGCAATTGAACATGATCGTCAGGCAGAAAAGTTAGCATATACAGTCATGGGGAGGATTGGGCCAGCAATTGAGCCTATTCTGGCACCACTTGGATTTGATTGGAGAATCGGAACTGCACTAGTTGGTGCATTTGCAGCCAAGGAGGTATTTGTAGCTCAGCTTGGAATAGTTTTTTCGTTAGGAGGAGAAGCAACAGAAGAATCACTAACATTAAGAGAAAAATTACGGAGTAATTACACCCCGCTACAAGGATTTTGTGTGATGTTATTTTGCTTGATCAGCACTCCATGTATAGCAACACTTGCGGTCACAAAAAAGGAGTCTGGCTCTAGCAAATGGGCAATCGCACAGTTTTTAGGATTAACGCTCCTTGGCTATATAGTAACACTTATCGTATATCAGTCTGGACTATTCTTAAATATCGGAGTTTGATTTTAAAAGTAGCATAGTTTAATCAGAAGCCAAGTTCTGCTTCACTTAAGGCTATCCACAAGCTCGTATAAATAGAAACATTACGATTCCAATAAATAAAATCTTCCCAACTGTAATGTATAAGACCTTAACGATCATCTTCATGGTTTAATAAATAGCCTTCCTAATGAATTAGCATGTCCAGACGATTAAAGAGGCTACTAACAATCAGTTAGCATTAAAGTGTGGCAAATATATCGATTTGGTTTTGATCTGGATCTTGAACCGAAGAATATCGCTGTCCCCAGAAGGCATCCCAAGGCTCCTTGATACTCGTAAAGCCAGCTTGAACGATTTCATCAAATAACTCATCGACTTTTGTTGCTGATTCTTGTTTGAAACAGAGTACAGCCCCACCACCAGTAGATTCTTCCCAATCGGGATTAATTTTTTTCACCAGACTAACAGAATCTAACATAATCCGAATTCCAGATGAAGTTTTTGCTTCTAAGTGATCAGGCGAACCTACTTCTTCAAAATTCAGACCTAATATTTCATAAAACTTAACTGATCTCTGAAGATCACTACTAACTATTCCAATGGCATCAAAGCTCACTTTGTTCCCCTTTCTAAACTATACTGTTTAGACAACAATAAGAATAGTGAAGGATACAATTCAAATCCATGCATAAGAACTCCTAAAAGCATCTATTCACTATGATAATTCGATTATAAAGTACTAAATATCTGTCGAACAAGTATAAAAAAGAGGAAAACGCGTTATAACAAAATAATAGTAGTGCAAGGAATAGAGAGGGGGCGAATAAAAATTCTTTTTTCTATTTCTAAATATTTAATCTGCAACAGAATGCTTGACAATACTGATATTGATTTTATAATAATATTCTGATTAGGTAGCAGTGATTTTTATAACTATTTTGAAAGGATGACATGAAAGATTATTATCTTAACAAAAACGCGCAATCCAAAGGTGAGAAAGGTGAGAAGGTGAGCATGAAGTACACACTAAAACATGTACTTATCTCCCTGCAGAGAAGAATAGGGAATACTTAGGACAGTATAATCACTGTAGTCCTGCGGTTAGAGAAGC
>JBLYYQ010000129.1:0-3073 GCA_048550035.1 Nitrospinota bacterium | reverse complement strand
TCATTTCAGAAAATATGTCGATCTTTGCTGGCTTTAAAAATGTGTTTGCAGGTGCTAGATCTCATAATATAACTCTTTTTTCAGTATTAGATAAATCGTTGACTCAAGAGGCAGTCCGTATTATAGAAGAGACCCATCATGGTCTAACGGATGAATCGATCGGTATTATTTTCACACTTCCAATCACATTGTTTAAAAGTTTACGGTAATATGAGCCTTGTCTGGGCAGTTATAGTTTTACTTGCAATCGGTCTGGTAGGTGGGCAGTTAATATTTAGTAAAGAGAAGCTTCCAGAGCTGCTGCGGTATCTATTTATAACAGGATGGGAGTTTATTTTAGTAGGGCTACTGTTAGGTCCAATAGGTTTTGATATATTAACAGTTGAATTACTAGACGAAGGTTTAGCTCCATTTATCTCAGTAGGATTAATCTGGATTGGACTCCTAGTCGGAATCCAGCTTGATAAGAAGCAGCTATATAAGCTAGAAGAAGGGTTAATAAAGTTTATCGTTGCAGAGTCGCTCATCAGCACAATTTTGATCTTCATGTTGGCATTTGCACTTTTTTATTTTATGGGCGACTACGAACTGCAATCAATTTTTGCAGCTGCGATCGCAATAGGGACTGCAGGTGCAGTTAGCTCTTCGATAGTAGTTAGCTTAATGCATGGCTCATTTCCTATTACAGCCCGTGTATTAATAAGAAAAATATCTATCATATGCAATTTGAACCCGATTATCCCTCTTCTGATTGTTGGCATCACGTTTCCTTTTTTATCAGGGGTGAGCAGCTTTGAACTAACGCTTCAAGGTTGGATTTACTCTGTTTTGTTCTCTCTGATAGCAGCGATTGCAATTGCAATTATTTTTTTACTTTTTGATTTTGAATCAATTCCCCATGATGAGGGTATTGCGATTTTGCTTGGATTTATAAGTTTTACAGCAGGTGTTGCAATCTACTTAAATATTTCGGCACTATTCTTAGGACTGTTAGTTGGAGCTATATTGGCATCGGCCATGAAAAAAGATGATAAGCTTTATGGCCAGTTATTAGAATTAGAGAGACCATTTTATATAGTTATGCTGCTGATTGCAGGGGCTCAGTTTGGTCAATCAACTAGCTATATTGTAGCAATTGCAATAGGGATTACACTATTTCGGATCGTAATAAAAAACTTCGAGTTGCGAGGCTTCGGACAACTGTTTATGCCAAAATTCAGCTTCCCACCGAAGGTATCATTTGCATTTGCAAGTTCAGGTGCGATCAGTATTGCAATCGGGCTTGGGTTTAATCGGTTTTATAGTGGCGAGCTTGCAACAATTGTATTTAATCTGATAGTCATTATGATGATTATTAATGATATTGTAGCCCCATTTTTGCTGCGCAATGCAGTTAGTAGCTGGGTGGCAAAACTTAAGCGTTGAGACATTTTTTCAGGGCAGTCAAACTATCTTCCCTGGCACTGTTGCTTGTTGGTTATATTCTATTTGTTCGCTATCTCAAAGATGGATGGCTACCAGCTAATCAGGTTACTGATCTCTCACTAACACTCGGATTTTTACTCTTATTTTCCTATCTTATTGGACAGCTAGCACGAATCTGTAATGCACCGATGCTTACAGGGTACCTTGTCGCAGGTCTATTATCAGGTCCTTATATCTTAAATGTTGTAACCACACAATCAGTTCTACCACTGAAATTCATTAATCTGCTCGCACTGTCGCTAATCGCACTTGCAGCAGGAGGTGAATTACAGATAAGTAAAATCAGGGCAAGGATAAAATGTTTTGGATTGACTACCATCATAATGACATTGATGGTATTTATATTTTCATTCACAACTTTTGTTACTATTTTTTATCTAACAAAGATAGTGGGTGATGATCTCGTAACTATTATTTCGGCTGCTATGTTAATTGCGGTTGTATCGGCAGCGATTAGTCCTGCAAGTGCAATCGGTGTAATAGCAGAAAGTAAAGCGAAGGGTAAAATATCAGATACAATTATTTCGGTGGCAATCCTTTCTGATATTGCAGCAATTTTCTTATTTGCAATAATTGTCTCGATTACAAAGCAGCTATTACAGTTAGAGATTGAATCGTCATTAATAATGGGGCTGCTTTATGAGTTAGGAGGCTCTATAGTAGCCGGATTAATATTCGGGCTAATAGTCATTCTATTTTTGAAGAAGATCCATTTCAATTTACCATTAATACTGCTAGGGGTTGCATTTATTATTGTTGAGAGCTCTAAGTTTTTTCATTTATCACCATTATTGATGTCTGTTGTAGTCGGTTTTGTGGTTGAGAATTTTTCTAAAGAGGGTGATAAGTTAATAAAATTTCTCAAA
Organism: Nitrospinota bacterium; assembly: GCA_048550035.1. Lineage (GTDB taxonomy): Bacteria > Nitrospinota_A > UBA7883 > UBA7883 > JBLYYQ01 > JBLYYQ01. Next base: position 722 of record JBLYYQ010000129.1, on the reverse strand, counting down.
GGTGGTTCATTGCCAGTGATAATGATATTTTTCTCACTAGCCGGCCAGAGTTTTCAGCTAGAGGCACTCTATAATATGTGGCCATATGTTCTAGTCTATGTTCTCATCCGTCTGATAGGAATCAGGTTTGGCTCGCATCTTGGAGTCAAACTAGCTGGCGAACCAGTTGAGATTGCAAAGTTAAGCTTCAGTGGGTTTATTAGTCAAGCTGGAGTGACCTTAGGTTTTGTTGCAATTATTTCAGATCAGTTTGGATCTATCGGTTCCATACTAGGAACGATCATATTAGGAGGGGTAATTGTCAATCAGCTAGCTGGACCTATTGTCATGAAACGATCTTTGATATTAGCCAAAGAGAGTTCAGATTAGCTAACTCTATTTGTTAGATGATAAGATAGAATTGCAGCTTGAAAAATATTAGACAAGGATGAGGTTGAATAGGTAATTTCATGCTACGATAATTGTATGGATGATAAGTTAGAGATAGTAGCAAAAGAAATAAGTAGCGCTAAGCATGTTACAGTTTTAACAGGAGCAGGTGTCTCTGCTGAGTCAGGTATCCCGACATTTAGAGGTAAAGATGGACTCTGGAACAATTTTAATGCTGAAGAGTTAGCAACACCAGAAGCGTTTAATAAAGATCCGTTACTTGTCTGGCGATGGTATGATTATAGACGGAATATTATCGCAAGTGCTAACCCAAACGATGGACATATAGCATT
>JBLYYQ010000128.1:0-10825 GCA_048550035.1 Nitrospinota bacterium | reverse complement strand
GTTCTATTAATTTTGCATTCATTTCATTAGAGTCAATGATTGCTAGAGTTGATCTACCTGTTATCCAACCACAGAGCTCACCTGGATTAACTATCAGCTTGTCACTTAATTTTTCTATTGATGGGATATGTGTATGCCCATAGAGAACAAAGCTCAGATCATCTCTTGCTTTATAAGCTTGCAAATTATCTGGCTCATGTAGCATTGCAATTTTAAATTGCCCTATGAAGAAATCGTATGGCCGTTGGTTTAATTTCCAATTATTTGCTATAAACAGCTCTTGTAGACCAATTTTCTCTCCATCATTATTTCCAAATACCGCTTGAAATTCAGTTGATAACCCGAGAAAAGCGTTGGCTGCGAAAGGTGAGACTATATCGCCACAATGTAGAGTTATATCGCATCTCTCCTTATTGATTAGCTCAACCGCTTGTTTGATCATCGGTATCCGATCATGGCTATCTGAAACTACGGCAATTTTCATTGCACCTCTCTTAATTTAAACAATTTTATAATCGGCAATCCAAATATTCCCAATGCTCATAGAATTATAACAGAGTTATAGAGTGACTTTAGGCTTAATCTGTAATGAACTTTTATTGATAGAAATTGCAAATATTATTCCTATAAAACTCATAATAGTGATGCCAGCGAAAAGTAGAGGAAGATTTGCGCTAGTGGCTCCAGCTACTATTCCACCTGAGAACGCACCGATAAACATTGAAAGACTGTAGAGCCCAATTACAGATCCTCTTTTGTCAGGTGGTGATAGTTTAGAAATCAATGCTGGCAGGACACTTTCTAGAGCTGTAAAACCTATAAAGAGGAGTCCCAAACTTAAGATATCTCCTAGCAATGAATTGAGCGGCAATAGTATGAGATCTGCAAGCAGAATGAATCCAAGCCCTGAAATTATAACTAATTTATAATGACCTCTATCAGCTACCCTAGCTCCTATCACCATGCTCATTAGACCGGCAAGTGCAACAGGGAGGTAGATTTGCCATAACATACCGATCCCTACCGAATCTTGCAATCTAAGTGGCATAATGAAAAATGTCGCCATCATTGCAAGGTTGGCGATAAATCCGATGAAGCATACTTTTGCTATTAAGGGATTAACCGCGCTAGAGACTATTTTAACAATATTTAGGCTAAACTTTTCATTTTCATTATTTACTAGTTGTACAGTCTCCTTTAATCTTAATGTATAGACAATTGCAGCTAAAGCAAGGAGAGCAGAGAGTAAAAAGAGGAGTCTGATTCCAGCAAAAGATGCAATGATAGGTGCTATAATGATTCCGAGAGTGAATCCAAGCCCAATACCCATACCGACAATAGCCATGCCAATGGCCCTTCTTTTTTCTGAAGTTATATCTGCAACCCACGCAAGGGCAGTTGAGGCGATTGCTCCTGAGCCTTGAATAAAGCGTCCTACTGCTAGGATATAGATATCGTCTGTCACTGCACAGATAATACTCCCTATAATAAAGAGTATTAGCCCTCCTACAATTACCTTTTTTCGACCGATCCGATCAGATAAAAATCCAAACGGAATTTGTAGTAATGCTTGTGTCAATGCGTAGATTGAAAATGCAACTCCGGCCGCTAACGGATAGCTATTCGGAAGAGATGCGGCATGTAAAGAAAAAAGTGGAATAACGATAGCTAGCCCAAGCATTCGAAGAGCAATAACTATTGAAATACCTTTGATTGCGTTAAATTCATCTGGATTAAATTGAGATTTCAACACAATTTGATCTATATTTTATTAAATTGGATCGAATTAGTTATCAAGTGCTGATTCGATCTGGACTTTAGCATGTCGGATGACTCGTCCTTTGAATTTGTAGCCTGCTAGTAATAAATTAGCAATTTCACCTTCGTCACAAGTTCCACTACTTATAACTCCGACCGCTTCGCAAATAGCAGGATCAAACTTTCTACTAGGAATTTCAATTTTTTCTAACCCAAGTTTTTTCAAAATGTTAAAAATTTCTTCAATTGTGATAGTAACACCAGTAATTAGAGTCTCAAAAGTGCTCTTTTCATGTTTTGCAGCCTCAAGAGTCTTTTCTAAATTTTCAATTGCAGGTAACAGTTGCTTAATAATTGAGACCGCAGCAAATGATTTAGCCTCTTGACTCTCCTTATCCAACCGCTTTTTATAGTTATCAGCGTCGGCGATAGCACGTAGCGACTGATCCTTTAAAGATAAAATCTCCTCATTCAAGATATTGATCTGATTTTTCAACTGTTTGACTTGATCGTCTTGATCAATCTCTTCAGCAGGCTCTAACATATAACTCCTAAAATTTTTTAATGAGGCGATAATAGGACATGATAAAAGGTAGAAATTTTAAGTCAAGCTGTGAAAAGATAGTTGACAAACTTTTTTGCTCGACTATTATAGAGTGCTAGTGCGGGGTGGAGCAGTCCGGTAGCTCGTTGGGCTCATAACCCAAAGGTCGCAGGTTCAAATCCTGCCCCCGCTACCAATTATATTTTTCAATGATAGTTCTATTCTAACATTTTCAACTTTATCGCAGAAGGTCGGTATCATATATTTCTAACTTTATTACGCAAAGATATCATTAAATAGATAGGGCTATAAGAAACGAGGTCGGCAAGCTTAGATCTATCAGAACATATTGAGATTACCACTATCGCTTTATACAGTGGTGCTAACTTATCAAACATGGCTTTATGTTTTTTGTTACTTTGTGACATATTGCGTAACATATGGCACTCTTTTGAAGCTCTTTAAGGAGTAAATAGGGAGCAAACTTTGCCACAAACGAACATATTACTTTGAAAAGTCCGATCAATTTTCTATAATGCTATGACAAGTTAATCTAGAATTATTGAAAGATACACTATGGAAGAGTTAAAAATTTTAGAGGAGTCTGAGCTACGAGAGGGATTTGTCGAATTGATAAGGCGGGTCTCGAGCAATTTACCAGATGATGTTATCGCAGCATTAAGGAAGCATCACTTAAACGAAGCGCCAAACAGCAAGGCAGCTAACGTATTGGATACAATTTTCATAAACGAAGGTATGGCGCAAAAAAATTCTCGTCCGATCTGCCAAGATACAGGGACTGTTTCATTTGATATTAGCTATCCCTTTGCCGTTCGAGAAAGTACCATTGCCAAAGTGATAGAAGAAGCAATAGTACTTGCAACCAAACAGCATTACTTAAGGCCAAATGTAGTCGATACATTGACAGGTAAATCTAAACCAGATAATCTAGGCAAAGGTCATCCACTTTTGCACTTTCATCAAAAGGATAGTGGCGATTTTGAAGTTACTGCAATTTTAAAAGGTGGCGGTTGTGAAAATGTGGGTGCTCAATACTCACTTCCGAATACCCCACTTGGGGCTGGCCGCGATCTTAATGGAGTAAAGAAAGTCGTTCTCGATGCAGTTGTGAAAGCTGCTGGTAGAGGATGTGCTCCTGGAATATTAGGTATTGGAATAGGGGGCGATCGAGCGACAAGCTATCTAAAGTCAAAAGAGGTGTTGAAGCAAAAGCTAGATACTGTTAATCCTAATGAAGAGCTTGCTGAGCTAGAAGAGTGGGTAGTAAATTCAGCAAATCAGCTCGGGATTGGACCAATGGGTTATGGAGGCAACACTACCTTAATTGGTGCTAAAGCTGGAGTTGTTGATCGTATTCCTGCATCATATTTTGTTGCGGTAACTTATATGTGCTGGGCATACCGCCGAACTACTATGATTATTAAAGATGGGGTGATTAGCTATGATTAAAATAGATCTACCGGTATCAAAAGAGGATATTAGGAAATTAAAAGTAGAAGATGTGATCCTTCTTAACGGTCTGATTGTTACTGCACGTGACCGAGCCCATAAATACATGGTTGAAGAGCGGCCTGACGATATACGCAAAATGCTACGTGGCTCTATTATCTATCATTGCGGGCCGGTGATGAAAACTAATCCTGATGGTTCATACTCTGTTGTTGCGGCAGGTCCTACTACTTCAATTAGAGAAGAGCCGTATCAAGCTGATGTTATTCATGAGTATGATATTTGCGGTGTTATTGGGAAAGGTGGAATGGGAGATAAGACGCTAAAGTCGCTACAAGACGATGGTGCTGTCTATCTTCATGCAGTAGGAGGAGCATCACAGGTATTAGCAAAATCAATTGTTAAGACTGTGGGAGTTCATAAATTAGAAGAATTTGGAACGCCTGAGGCTTTTTGGCAATTTGAAGTGAAAGATTTTCCGGTGATCGTTACTATGGATTCACATGGTGGCTCACTCCATAAGAAAATTGATAAAATTGCCATTGATGCGTACAAAAAGTTAGTCGAACAGCTATAAGATTAAGAGCTAGCTTTGCCTAAAGTTCATATTGGCTTAGCAATATCTTAGCAAAAGATTGAGAGAGGCTAGAATAGTAGCTGTTATGGGAAATAGTGAAATCAGCATCTAGTATCAAAGCGTTAGCTCGCAAAATTAATGCAAATCTAAAGAAAATCTATCCTGATGCTACCTGTACTTTAAATTACAGTAATCAACTAGAACTGTTAGTTGCAACAATACTTTCAGCACAATGTACTGATAAAAGGGTTAATCAGGTTACCCCTGAATTATTTAAAAAATATAAATCTGCGAAAGCATATGCTCTTGCAGATTTAGGTCAACTACAAGAGTATATCTACTCTACCGGATTCTACAAAAATAAAGCAGATACTATAAAAAATAGTGCAACAGTTATCTGGCAAAAGTATAATCAACAGGTGCCAGATGACCTTGATAAGCTTATTGCACTACCTGGGATCGGTAGAAAGACAGCAAATGTGGTATTAGGACATGGGTTCAATAAGGCGGTAGGAGTAGTGGTTGATACACATGTCTTAAGAATTACTCAACGATTGCATCTTGTAAAGAATACGACGCCAGAGAAGGTTGAAGCAGAACTAATAGATATAATTCCAAGAAAAGATTGGGTAACCTTCTCACATCGTATTATTGAGTTTGGTCGTCAATTTTGCAAGGCTCGAACCCCGAATTGTATCGAATGTCCGTTAGAAAAATTATGTCAATATAGCAATAAAAATAAGTAGCAATTTACCTATATTGGAGTTTTTGAATTTTGATTTTAATTTTACCTATATAGCCTGCAATTTTCAGTTGCGAGTTGAGGTCACCTTCAGTCAGTTTTATATGTGTCGGATTGGCAATACTTTCACCTAAGGTAGGATCAAGTGCAATCCATTCTCCAACAAAAATCTCAGGCCATGCATGATATAAAAAACCTTCTGCCTCTTCTGAATAGACAATACCACTTACAACTTTTGTTGGGATACCGACTGATCTTGCTAATGCACTAAAGAGGTAGGTATGTGCTTGGCATTCACCCTCTTTTGCTTTCAATGCATCAAGTGCGCTAAATGAGTCGACTAACCTTTTTTTAAGATATCTATAAACCCAGTTATTTATTAGTAGCGCTCTTTTGAACTGATCTTTCTCATCTTTGATAATATCTTTTGCAAGTTTAATTATTATCTCTGAATCTGATTGAATTTCATATGTCGGTTGAAGCCATCTTTTGTCTACTGTTTTTTCTTTTGATGATTGGTGACTTGCAGATGGTTTAACAAGTTTAATATCAAGTGGGATAGTCAATACTTTTTTCTTTTCAATGGTAGACCAGATAGGAGTAGATTTACTTTGCCGTCTATCAGATGGAATCATTTTAGGGTGACTTAACCCTGACACTAACAGTGATAGATGAGTTAAATGTTGACTGTTTAATATCTTCTTTTCAGTTTTAATAAGACTAAAAGTAAGAAAGCTAGAGGCCGATATACCCTCGCTCGCTAGCTTTAAAGCGTCTTTTTCAGTCGATAGCTCAGACTGAAAGCCAAGCCCCTCATGGGATTCCTTAAGTAGTACTCCATCTTTAGAAACAGACATATTAACCAACATATTATCGAAACTAACCTTGATTGGATATGCCTCATAACTTTGGTTATTAACTGCAACACTACTATATGAACCTGTCTCAAAAGTAATATCTTTTACCGTCCGAAACGAAGGTAAGAATGTTGCAAATTTATAAGTAGTATTTGGTTTGATTATAGCTCCATTCTGAAATCCAAATAGATCCAAGAATTTAACATCAGCTGGTAACTTAATGTTGTATTCTTTTTGAGAGGCGCTACCTTTAACAACCATCTTAAGATTAGAGTCATTGTCGATTACACCGGTAGACTTTTTTACCTGTCCATTGCTCTGCTCGACCGTAATAAATCCGAATACCTTCCGATTCTTATCAAGAAAGAATGTTCGAAAAAATGATATATCGACTTTACTAGCTCCAGCAGTGATACGAAAAACAGATCGGCCTTCAACTCTATAACCTGACTTTCCTTGACTGATCTTCTGGTTTGAAAACCCGATTTTCTTATTATTAAATGAGACTGAATACCACCTATCAGCAATCTCTGTTTCAAAATTTTCTGATGCGAGATTTTCAATCATAGAGATAGTATTAACCTGATTTTGAGCTAGCTTTTTTACCGCCATAGTAGTGGAAGGGTTTATGGTAGCAAGGATCAAAGTTAAATAGAGCGTTGGGAGTAAGATATATCTTTTCATAATTTTATTTTTCAAAGTTTAAGATGAGTTTATGTAATAGTCTTTGATCGGTTTCACATCGACTGCTGAGCTAAGCTTAGATTCTATAGCAAGTAAGGCAGCTTTAGCACCTTTAATAGTTGTTTGATACGCCACATTTTTAAGGAGTGCCATCCGTCGTATCGTATATGAATCTTTAATTGACTCTGCCCCAAAAGTTGTATTAATAACCATATCAACTTTTCCTGCCTGAATCATATCGACAGCATTAGGACTTCCCTCTTTTACTTTCAAAACTGAAACAACTTCAAGATTACTTTTGGCAATAAACTTTGCTGTATTATTAGTCGCCATAATTTTAAACCCAATCTGAGCTAGTTTTTGGGCAATTCTAAGAGCTTCTATTTTATCGTCGTCAGTGACTGAAATAAAGACAGTTCCAGTAGAAGGTAAGGTGTAACCAGCAGCTAAAGTTGCTTTATAAAATGCAGCACCAAAATTCTTACCTAATCCCATTACTTCGCCGGTTGATTTCATTTCTGGCCCTAAGATAGTATCAACATTAGCAAATTTGCTAAATGGAAATACAGACTCCTTGACTGCAATATAGTCAAGTTTTTGCTCAGATACTTTACTATCTAGATTAAGTTTCCCAGTTGCCATAACAATAGCAGCAGACTGGGCAAGAGGTATACCGATAGCTTTTGAGACAAATGGAACAGTTCGAGAGCCTCTCGGATTAACTTCTAAAAGATATAAGTTCTCATCAACTACTGCAAACTGTAGATTCATAAGTCCTACACATTTTAGCTCTAATGCAAGTTTGCGAGTCTGTTCTTTTATCTCTTTGATACAATCTTCTGATATGTTTTGTGGCGGCATAACAGATGCAGAATCGCCAGAATGAACACCAGCCTCTTCTATATGCTCTAATATTCCACCTATAATAATATCTTTTCCATCAGAGAGCGCATCGACATCAAGCTCGGTTGCATTTTTCAAAAACTTATCTATCAGTATAGGTTTCCCATCAGAAACTTGCAGTGCCACTTTCATATATTGGGCTAGCTGATCTGGACTGTAGACTACCTCCATCGCTCTACCACCTAATACAAATGATGGGCGAACCATCACAGGATAACCAATCTTATCTGCAATCAAAATAGCTTCTTGCTGATCTTTTGCAATTCCATTAGCTGGCTGTTGTAGATTTAACTTATCGACAATTGTTTTAAAATGTTGTCGATCTTCTGCTAGCTCTATTGATTCAGGAGGTGTCCCTATAATATTGGCACCAGCATCTTTGAGTTTCTGTGCGATGTTTAAGGGGGTCTGCCCTCCAAATTGAACAATTACTCCATCTGGCTCTTCTAGCTCAATGATTGGCATAACATCTTCAAATGTTAATGGCTCAAAATAGAGCTTGTCTGAGATATCATAATCAGTCGAGACTGTCTCAGGGTTACAGTTGATAATTATGGTCTCAAATCCAACACTCTTTAACCCTAGTAATGCATGAACACAACAGTAATCAAATTCGATTCCTTGTCCTATCCTATTTGGACCTGATCCTAGTATTATCACTTTCTTCTTATCTGAACGGATTGACTCTGTTGTAGATTCGTATGTGGAGTAGAGGTAGTTAGTAACTGCATCAAACTCACCTGCGCAGGTATCGACTTTTTTATATACAGGTTTAATATTATATTTACTTCTCAAATTATAGATATCTGATTCGTCAAGATTTGCTATAAGTGCAATCTGTTTATCCGCAAAACCATTCTTTTTTAATAGTCGTAAAAAATCTTTATCTTGGATCGACTCATCATTAATCTTAGTTTCAAGATGGACTATCAATGCTAGTTGAGTTAAAAACCAGTTATCAATTTTTGTTAACTGATGGAGTCTTTCAATTGAGTAGCCTCTCCTTAATGCTTCACCTACCAGCCAGATTCGTGCCGCGGATGGCTCTTGCAACGAAGCTTCTAGTTGATTATCATCGATATCAAGATGGTCAAGACCAACCGATCCAGTCTCAAGCGACCTAAGCGCCTTTTGAAGCGACTCTCTAAAGTTTCGACCGATACCCATTACTTCTCCAACCGATTTCATCTGTGAATCGAGTATCGTTGCACTGTTTGGAAATTTTTCAAATGTGAACCTAGGAATCTTGGTAACGATATAATCGATCGCAGGCTCAAATGCTGCTAAAGTTTTATCGGTGATATCATTTTTGATTTCATCTAGTGTTAGACCGATAGCTAGTTTTGCTGCAATTTTTGCGATCGGAAAGCCGGTTGCCTTTGAAGCTAATGCACTGGATCTAGATACCCGCGGGTTCATCTCGATAACCGATATCTCTCCATTGCTAGGGTTAACAGCAAACTGAATATTAGATCCACCAGTCTCGACTCCGATCTCATTTATGATCGCTATCGCCATCTCTCGCATAGTCTGGTACTCTTTATCAGTCAATGTCTGAGCAGGGGCAACAGTAATGGAATCGCCAGTATGTACTCCCATCGGATCTAGGTTCTCTATTGAACAGATGACTACCACATTACCTTTGATATCACGGATTAATTCTAACTCAAACTCTTTGTAACCTGCAATCGACTCTTCAATTAGGAGCTGATTGGTTGGTGATGCAGCGAGTCCTGCCATCGCTTTTTGTTCAAATTCACTCTCATCTTTTGCAATTGAGCCACCTGTTCCACCTAGCGTGAAAGCTGGACGGATAATCGCAGGAGCGTTTACAACCTTCAATGCTAAGCGTGCCTCTTGCATATTGTTGGCGAGTGCAGAACGAGGGGTCAAGATACCTATTTTAGTCATCGCATCTTTGAATAGTTTTCTATCTTCTGCTTTCTTGATGGCCGTAAGGTTGGCACCTATAAGTCTGACAGAATATTTTTCCAATATTCCAGACTCAGCTAGCCCGACCGCAATATTTAAAGCGGTCTGACCACCCACAGTTGGAAGAATAGCATCAGGTCTCTCTTTTTCTATTATCTTTGAGACTGTCTTAACAGTAAGCGGCTCTATATAGATTTTATCTGCTAGATCAGGGTCGGTCATAATGGTGGCAGGATTAGAGTTTACAAGTATGACATGGCAACCTTCATCTTTTAGTGCTTTCGTAGCTTGAGTTCCTGAATAGTCAAATTCGCATCCTTGACCTATAACTATTGGACCTGCTCCGATGATTAAAACTTTGTTGATAGATTTATCTTTTGGCATTATTTGCTACTCTTGATTAGTTCTGAAAATCTATCAAATAATGAAAAGGTATCAGTCGGCCCAGGTGATGCTTCAGGGTGAAACTGAACGGTAAATAGCATCTTCGATTCTACTGCGATACCTTCTACACTCTGATCATTAAGGTTAGTATACGAAATTTTAGCTTCAGGTGGCAACGATTCAGGATCAATTGCATAGTTATGGTTTTGCGCAGTTATAAAAACTTTGCCGGTCGTAGTATCTTGCACAGGATGGTTTGAGCCGTGATGACCAAATTTTAATTTATATGATTTCGCCCCTAATGCTAGTGATAGTAGTTGATGACCCAAACATATCCCGAATATAGGAATCTTACCAATCAACAGTTTTAAGTTCTCAATGACATGATTTAATGGCTCAGGATCGCCTGGTCCATTCGAAAGTAATAGACCGTCTGGGTTATCAGATAAAATTTGATCGCAACTACTATTAGCAGGATAAACCATCACTTTCATCCCAACCTGATCAAGCGATCGCAATATATTTCGTTTCACCCCAAAGTCTAGTAGGGCAACCTTATATCTATAATCTTGCCTACTCTTCTTATCTGAATATATATCAACCAGACCACCTTGATCCCACTCGTATGGAATCTTAGTTGTGACTGGTGATACAAGATCAACCCCTTGAGTCCCTTTTAAGCTACTTGCCTCGTCAACTAACTTATCAATATCAATTTCTGGCTCTGATGATATTATGGCAGGGATTGACCCTCTCTCCCTAACAGCTGTCGTAATTGCCCTTGTATCTACATCTTCAATCCCGACTACATTATGTCTAGTTAAATAATTAGCAAGCGAAATTTGCGATCTAAAGTTTGAGGTAATCGGTGATTCTTCCTTAATAATAAATCCAGACAATTGACAAGTAGAAGATTCATCATCTTGATCATTCATTCCACAGTTGCCGATATGTGGGTAAGTCATCATTAGAAT
>JBLYYQ010000127.1:0-5305 GCA_048550035.1 Nitrospinota bacterium | reverse complement strand
GGCTTGTAAAAGAAGAAAAAGAGTCCAAAAAGACCTATAATCCAGCCAATGGCACCAATGATAGTTGCAATTGATTTCTTACTATTTGCTTGCTCGAGCTGTATCACCCTACTCGTTAGCGATTCGATTGCTTCTTGCGTTAAGGTAGCATCGCTACCCTCTAGATGATTTTTTAGGATAGTTTTGTCTGGTTTAGTAATATTCGATACAACCTTATGACCGTCAGAAGTTATCAGTTCCACTCTTAAATCAGAATCGATTTCATCCAATAATGTTATAAATTTACCATCACTATCAGTTGCTAAAGTTTTAATAAGTTTATTCTCATTTGTAGAATAGATTTTGACTACTTTATTTCGTAGTGGGGTATCATCAGGAAAGTGAGCCTCGCCATAAATTGTCTTACCCTTAAGGTAGGAGTGGAGCTTAATTTCATGAGCCATTGATGAGATCGGTATTGCAACTGTCACTAATGTTATAGCTAAAACTATTTTCCACATAGATCTAATATTTCAGGTTTAATCTTTTTAATAAACTGAATCAATAAAGCTGTCACAACACCTTCTAATATAATAACTGGCATATTAGCAATAACGCTGATTTTTGCAACTATGTAATAATCTTTACTTGTTGTTACTAATGAGAGTGATAGTAGTGCAAGTGTTAATAAGGTTGATAGCGACCCTATCAGAAATCCAACTAGCCAGCATGGTAGCAGATCTCGTTTAAGGAATGGTTTAAAACAGAAAAAAGCGACTAATGCAGGCACCGCAATATTAAATGTGTTGACTCCTAAAGCAGTTAATCCACCAATTTGAAATAATGTCGTTTGTAAAAAAAGGACTATCAACACAGAACAAAATACTGGCCAGCCAAGTATGACCCCCATCAGACCATTTAAGGTAAGATGTGCACTATAAACTCCTAGCGGGATATGGAGAAGTGAAACCACAAAAAAGGCTGATGAAAATATTGCAACTTTGACTATATTTTTTTCTTCTAATTTCTTAAGTCCTATTCCAACTCCAGCAGCAGAAAGTAGGCAACCTGATACTATCAGCGGTGTAGAGAGAACACCTTCTGCAATATGCATCTATTCTCCTAGTATATCAAACTACATTTATAGCAAACTTTGATTCTATCACTATCTAAAAACTGTTAGCTAATATATTATTGGTTTTATGGCATCCACCTTCCTAGCTAGTTGCTAGATATTGACGGTTAAACTGTTTGCTCAAATTTAAGAGTCACCAAAATTTATTAAATCCCAAAGCTAGTAAGCTTTTAGAAAGTCATGTTAGGAATGGTTGCAAAAAGTTGAAGATATATCCAGTTAGAATAATGGCAAATGTTGTGATCGAAAAAAAGATAGTGATCAATTTAAGTTTCATAGTCCGCCTTAATATAATCGCTTCAGGGAGACTAAGTGCAGCGATCGCTATCATAAAGGCAAGTGCGCTTCCAAGTGGAACACCTTTTTGAAATAAGACCAGTGCAATAGGAATAATAGCAGCACAACTCCCATAAATAGGAACACCTAGCAACGTTGCAATCGGGACTGATAAAAAAGAACTCCGCCCAAGAATTGTTTGAATAATCTCATCCGGAACATAATTATGAATAATAGCGCCGATCCCAATTCCAACTAATATCCAGATCCAAATTTTACGGACAATACTGATAGCTTCATCTATCCCAAATTTTAATCTGCTAGCAAATGTTTCATATATCTTACCATTTTCATCAGCACTATCGGTCCGGATATCATCCACAATATATTGCTCTAACTTGAGCTTCCCTAATACAATCCCAGAAGTCACTCCAATGATTAGTCCACTTGCGATATAGAGTAGAGTAATTTTCCAGCCAAAGAATCCAATCATAAGTACGACCAGATATTCATTGATAATTGGTGAAGTAATTAGGAACGCAAATGTTACACCGAGTGGCACTCCAGCTTTGAGAAACCCGATGAACAGTGGAATTGATGAGCAAGAACAAAATGGTGTTATCGCCCCAAAGAATGAAGCAAAGAAATATCCAGATATTCCTCTCCTCTTCATCCAGAGTTTGATCTTTTTTTGCGGCAAATAGGTTGTCAGAATGCTGATAATAAAAATCAGCATAAAGAGAAGCAGAACGATTTTTATTGAATCATAAAAAAAGAAGCTCAGCAGATTACCTAAGTCTCCATTACGATCTAACTTCAAAAGATCATAGACAAGCCAATCAGTTATGTTTAGCAGCAAGGAGGTTTGCTACTTGTATCAGCACTATCATTTGAGTTTTTACCATCATCTTTTTGACAGCAAGACCCCTGATTAGCTTTTTCAACTAATTTTTTATCAATTTTATCAATTATTCGTGCAAACAGACCTGGTTTTGAGATATTTTTTTTATTATTCATTTTACCTTCCCATAGCTCATAGCGGACTCACATTGGGCAGAAGTGGCACTGCCAGTACTTACCCTATCACGACAGATGTCAACTAATAATCGAGGCTTAGCTTTCGATTCAGCATCAAGGCTACTACAGCCAAATACCGGTGCCACCAATACCATTATTACTACTATTATCAGATATTTCATATTATCATCTTATATATTAAGAAGAAGATAGGATAGTTGTCAATCGAAATAATCAAGTGAGGCTATGGCTATACAGTATATCTTCTTGTTTAAGTTTTAAAATCTATACTTGCTCTGCTATAAGAGATTCTATAGAATGATTATTATATGCGAAGTCGTAACTCTTATTTTGTAGGCAGATGAAAAATAGAATCAGACGCCTTTCGCCCTCAATAGCAAATCAGATTGCAGCAGGTGAAGTAGTTCAAGATCCATCTTCTATCATAAAAGAGTTAATAGAAAATTCTATTGATGCAGGAGCAGACTCGATCAGAGTCGAAATAAAGAATGGAGGTAAAAGCTTCATCAGGGTTACTGACAACGGGATAGGTATGAGTTATGATGACGCTCTACTCTCAATCGAGCGTCACGCAACAAGTAAGCTAAGAAGCGTTGCAGACTTAGACACCATTGCGACTTATGGATTTAGAGGCGAAGCTTTACCATCAATTGCAAGTGTTGCCAGAGTTCAAATTAATACGACTCATAGCAACTTGACTGAAGGGGTAAAGCTTATGATCGAAGGAGGTACTGTTGCTACTGTAACAAAATCGCCTCCTATCAAAGGGAGTGATATCATAGTACGTGATCTATTCTACAATACTCCTGTCCGAAAAAAGTTTCTTAAATCTGAACCTTCTGAAGCTACTAAAGCGTTGGAGATGCTCTATGTTGAAGCATTATCAAATTCTAATATCGAGTTTAAATTTGTCAAGAATGGAAAAACTATTTACCACGCACCATCTGAAAATATTCTTGAAAGAATAAAGAGGACTTTCTCTGATAGCATCGAGGATAATCTAGTGCCACTGAAGTTTAAATACCAAGATTGTCAATTAGAAGGGTTTATCTCAAGACCAGAATCTACATTCTCAAATCGAAAATGGCAATATACATTTGTCAATAGCCGTTATATTAAAGATCGGTTCATCTCTTTTGCAATCAGTGAAGGGTATCGCTCCTTAATGCCAAAAGGGAGATTCCCTGCTCTATTTTTAAATATTGCTACTCCTGTTGGATTCACCGATGTTAATACCCATCCTGCAAAAACTGAAGTGAGATTTTCAAATAACCAGATCATTATTGAGTTAGTCAGGAATGGGATTATCAATTTACTTACAACCAAACTTCAATCCGACTCAAAGTTGGCAAAGAGTAAAATGTCACTAAAAGAAGAGAGCTCATATCCTATCAATACTCATATCCGCCCTAACTTGCAAACTGATCCTCCTGTTACTGAGCCTGTTAAATCTAATACTATCCCAGAAGATTTTTACTTTACCAAAGGTCTCAAAGATATATCCACAACTCTACATGCACCTGCAACAAAAGCATGGGAAAGTAATCAAGAAGCAGATTCAAAAGTTAATGAGGAAAACTTCTCACTCTTTAGCGATAGATTATCCGATAGCTTTAGAGTGATAGGACAGTTATTTAACACATTTATACTATTAGAAGATAACAGTAAGCTAATCGTAATCGATCAGCATACAGCACACGAGCGGGTCTTATTCGAGCAGTTATCACTCAAATATCAATCTGGGGCAATTCCAAGTCAAACAGTTCTATTACCTACTGAGTTTAAAGTCTCCGTTGCAGAAGCGGAGTTTATAAGAAGAAACTTAGATGAATTAAAACGATTTGGATATCTATTAGAAGAGTTTAGTGAAGTATCATTTCTAATAAGAGCTGTTCCTGCAATACTAAAAACTGATAAAGTTGATACCAATCTTACCAATCTATTAGACGATATCGCACATTTTGAGACTAAGGGTGAACTCAAAGACCATTTCGTAGATATAATCAATATGACAGCATGTAAAGGAGCGGTGAAAGCAAATGATATAATGAAAAATGAAGAGATACATGCTCTAATTAGTGACCTAAAAAAATGCAAGCTTCCATACAGCTGCCCTCATGGGCGCCCTATTACATTCGGACTTGATAAAGAAGATTTACTCAAAGGTTTCCTGCGCAAATAAGTTAGCAATCCCTTTAAGGAATGAAAGTTACATCCCAGAAAAATCTGGTCCGAATCCATGTAAAGCTGCCCTGACCCGTAGGTTGCTTTCAGGACAAACGATTTCACAAGTTGTGCATTGAACACAATTTTCTAGCGCCATCACATGAGTTTTACGCTTGCCATCAACTCGGATTGTGTTATGAACCTCAGCTGTACAATCGCCAACGCAAGGAGTATCTTTATTAACTTTTGAGAATTGATCGATACAGTCATAACAGACCTCTTGACTAAACTCCTCAATATGATCGTTTTCTTTATCGTAGTGTGTGTGAGCATAGAAAACAATATCTGCAGTTGAAAATATTGTTCGATTATCAAACTCTTGATTAGATTTGATTTCACGAGTTTGGTAATCCTTATCAATATGGGATCTATCCTCTGCGTATGAATAATCACCAAAATCTTTTGGATTATCAATCATCCCCTTTGCGCCAAGTAATCGTAATGCTCGCAATGGATTTTTTAGTCCAAATGTTAATGCACCGCCAAAGATCCCTTGATTATTATCAATCTCATCAGTAAAAGTTGGGATCAGTCTGTTTAGGATATCAGGATAGGTTTTAAATGTTTTTCGAAAATAGCGTGCTTCATAGAGCTCTTTGCCAATGTAGGATTCCATCACTTGATATCTGTATCGGGATAAAAATGATTCTG
>JBLYYQ010000126.1:0-4682 GCA_048550035.1 Nitrospinota bacterium | reverse complement strand
GATAGCACTCGCATGTATCAGGAGGCAGTTAAGCTAAGTAATAATCATAAAGATAACAGATATCTTAGATGGCGTATTGGGCGGCTTGCATATAAGCGCGAAGATTACCAAGCGGCATTGAATCAATTTTTGAACTTCCAAACAGAGGATGATCAAACAAAATATTCAGATCGATTCTTATATTGGGGCTATAAGTCGGCATTGCATAGTGGACTCGATGCTAAAGCTCAGTCTATCAAAAATCGATTGATTAAAGAGTACCCATATAATTATTATGGAACTATAGTACAAGGCGATAAGTTTAACTTACAAAATTCAGCTCAGATTCAGTCAGCCCGTTATAAAGATAGAGTCAATCTTGATAGAGTAGCGAAGAAGAGTAAGTTAACAGATGAGGAGTCATATCATTATCGACGATTAAAGCTACTCAAATCTCTTAATATGATTGATGAAGCACTGCTAGAGGCTGATCGACTAAGCTCGTTACTTGATCTAAAAGTAGAAGCAGAGGCACTCTTTTTGAGTGTCATTTATAATGAGCTTGGAGCATATTTACAATCATTTAAGAGCCAACATAAAATCTCAAAATCTCAATTAGCTCGGCATAGTGCAGATAGTCTGTTATGGCAGCTCAATTACCCGTTGCCTTACTTAGAATTGATTTCTAAAAAAGCAGAGGAGTATAATGTCAATCCATTTTTGATATTGGCAATTATAAAGCAGGAGTCTGGATTTAATAGTCTGGCAAAATCGCGTTCCTCTGCATTAGGTCTTATGCAGATTATGCCTGAAACTGGCAAAAAACTGCATAAGCAAGTAAATATGGAAGAGCCGAAATTTAGCTTATATAATAGTGACCTATTATATCATCCAGCAGTTAATATAACATTTGGAATTGCATTGATCTCGCAACTATTAAAGAAGTATGATAACAATATTGTTTATGCATTGGCAGCTTATAATGCGGGTGAACCTGCTTTGCAAAAGTGGTTAAAATATAATAAGCATCTACCTGATGACCAGTTTGTAGAAGAGATTTCATATAACGAAACAAAAAAATATATAAAGAGAGTAATAGAAAATATGGCGATCTATCATCTTATATATAAACGCGACTTTGGGAAGGAGTGATATTGATAATGTTTGATCTGATTATAAAGAATGGATTAGTTATAGATGGAATATCAACGATTCCAAATAAGAAAGATATAGCAATCCAAGGCGATTTAATAGTTGATATTGCAGATAGTATTGATCGAACTGCTAGCAAAGAGTCTATTGATGCAGATGGAATGCTAGTTACGCCAGGATTTGTCGATTTACACTCTCATTCTGATTATTATCTTTTAATTGACAATCGAGCTAGTTCGAGATTGAGCCAAGGTGTGACGACTGATATAGGAGGGAACTGTGGTTATGGAGCGGCTCCTATCGGAGGTGAAATATTGCAAGAGCGTCTGATTGATTACAAGAAAAAATATAATCTAGAGCTTGATTTTGAATCAGTCCGTCAGTATAGCGATCGTTTAACGAAGATTCGATCTGGGATTAATCTTGGGTTACTGCTAGGATACAATACGATTCGTGCTTCGATTTCAGGCTACAAAGCTAGCAGATTGTCGGCAGATGAGGAGAGTGCTGTTGCCAGAATGATCAGCGCAGGGTTAGACGAAGGTGCCATTGGGATGTCTGTTGGGCTTGTCTATCCACCAGCCTCATTTTCTAAGTTAGATGAGTTAATTAAAGCATTTCAAATTGTAGGGAGCCGAGGTAAAATTTTCACTGCTCATATCCGTTCAGAAGGTGATCAGTTAGAAGAGTCGATTAAGGAGGTATTGCTGATTGCAAGAGAGGCTGGATGTAAACTTCAGATCTCGCATTTAAAAACTGCAGGTAAAAATAATTGGGATAAGTTAGAATCTGTCTTTGAGATAATTGAAGAAGCAAAGGCTAATGGTCAAGAGGTGATGGCAGATCGATATCCATATCTTGCAGCTAACACTTCGCTTTCAGTAATACTGCCTGACTGGACTTTCGAAGGTGGGCGGAGCAAACTTCTAGAAAGATTAGGAGATGAACCAACTAGAAGAAAGATTAAAAATCAGATATTGCAGATCCACACTGACGATAACTATTTTGACTCTATTTGGATTGCCCACACATTCAGTAAAAAAAATAGCGAGTATGAAGGATTATCAATTAGCGAGTCGGCAAGATTGGCAGGAAAAGAGGAGTTTGATTTTATCTGTGACCTCTTGATTGAAGAGGAAGGAAATGTAGAGGCTATCTACTTTATGATGAACGAGGAAAATCTAAATAAGATCTATCAGAAGGAATGGGTCTTTGTTGCAAGCGATTCAGGTGCGAGTTCAATTGATGGACCATTATCTGACGGCAAACCACACCCAAGAGGCTTTGGGAGCTTTGCTAAATTTTGGAGTAGATATGTTATAGATAAAAAAGCTCTAAATTATGTAGAAGCAATCAATAAAATGTCAGTTTATCCTTGTAAATTTTTTAATATCCAAAATAGAGGCTTGATCGCTAAAAACAAGGTGGCAGATATTGCTATATTTGACCCAAACAATTTCAAAGATCAAGCAACCTACGCTGACCCACAGCAGTATGCAACAGGTCTTATGGCAACTATAGTCAACGGTAAGATAGCATACAAAGAGAATAAAGTAACAGATGCTTTAGCAGGTAAAATGCTCCACTTTTAGCTATTTCTTAGAGCCGATCAAAAGTGCACTCCGTTCATCAACCATGTCATAAGAGTGTGATCTGAGATTGGATTTCTCTATTAGATCTACTAGCTCCTGTTTAGAAAAGATAGTCCCATTTTCTGTTCCAATTGCCATCTGGACAGCAAAGAGTCCACCTTCATTTAACTGATTATCATCAGGAGCTACAATTTCTTGAATTGCAATAGAGCCAGACGGCTTCAAGCTCCGATGAAGTTTTTGCAGTAGCTCATATGACTTATCTGATCCTATAATATGTAGGAACTGAGATATTATAATTAAATTATATTTTGCAATACCAAAATCATAGTCAAGGGCATCTGCTGATATAATTTTTATTTTCTGATCAAGACCTAGAGTCAGTAGGAGACTGCTGATATACTCTTTAGACTCAGGCAGATCAAATGCAATACAATCGACATTTTTAAATTTATTAAGAATATTTATAAGATAAGAGCAAGGTCCTGCACCAATATCAATAATGGTCTGATTTTCAAGAAGTGGCAAGAGCGAGACAACCTTATCTACTTTATCTTTCGATAGTTCTTGCATTGCCGAAAGAAATGTTTTGCGCCAATTAGTTTGTTCTTCAAATGAGGATTCTTTAGATGCAATAGGCTCACCTGATTTTAAAACTTCCTCAATCTGCAGCCAGTTATCGATAGCACGCTCATTGAGATTGATTATGCCGCCAATAAAGTTATTGCTTGTTGATAGTAAAAACTCTTTAGAAAGTTCGCTATTTTTGAAGATATCTTTTTGCTTTGTTATAAGACCAATACTTGATAGCGCTACTAGTATCAATCTTAGTTTTTCTTGGTTGAGGCTAGCTTCGTTTGCAATATCCTCAAGCTTTTTGCCATCTGGTGCCAATAAGTCAAAAAGCCTCATCCTAACCGCAGTGATAATTAAAATACCTTTTCGCCAATCCCAGAGCAGACTATCTAACTTTGCTTTAGTTAGCATCTTGTTAGATTAAAACGATCGGTTAGATAGTTAATCATTTAGAGCCTCGTGCTGATTTTCAAGTCTACATCTTTTGATTTTATCGACTACGCCACTGATTAGCCATGAAGGTGTAGAGGCACCTGCGGTGACTCCAATGATATTTGGGCAGATAAGTTCTTCAGTATTTATATCGTCCTCTGTTTCTACTAGCAATGTTTTAGTACCTGCTGCTTCTGATATATCAGCAAGACGCTTAGTATTAGCACTATTTCTGCCGCCGACTACAACCATTAGATCAACCTTATCTGCTAGTTCAATAACTTCACTTTGCCGCTCAATAGTTGCATCGCAAATTGTGTTATGTATAACAATATTTGTAAATCTCTCTTTTAATCTAATGATGAGCCTTTCATAGAGTTTTTGATCGCATGTAGTCTGCGCTACTACATTAACACTATCTAGTTTTGGTAATTGATCAATATCATTGATTGAGTTTATAACAATACCTCTAGAGTTTGTGAACCCGATCAGTCCTATAACTTCGGCATGACCTTTATCGCCTACAATGATAGTAGAAAACCCTCTGTTGGCATATTTTTTTATCACTCTTTGCACTTTTGCAACTAATGGGCAAGTTGCATCTGTAAGATTGCAATTATTAGCTTCAAGGTTAGTCCGCACCTCAGGTGTGACACCATGGGTTCTGATGATGACGGTAGAGTTATCTTTTAGATTATCAGATTCGGTCAATTCAAAAATATTACTATTCTCCAATTTAGCAATGACCTGAGGATTATGAATTAGTGGCCCATAGGTATAGATTTTCTTGTTAGAGCTGTAAGCAACCTCCATCGCAATATCGATTGCCCGTTTAACGCCCCAACAAAATCCAGCTGTTTTAGCTAATATTACATTTTTCACAATATTATTTTTATTGCATCGACCTTTTTAGGATACTTGCTTTTACTAATTTATATGTATATCTTAAGG
>JBLYYQ010000125.1:0-4108 GCA_048550035.1 Nitrospinota bacterium | reverse complement strand
GACTTGAGCTAGGAGGGGCGTTACTCCCTCAGAGATCCACTGTAAGTAGAAGTTTTAACGTCTCAGCCATAGCGACGGCCAATTTTACATCTTGGTCCAGATGTGCGCATCGCCGGGTCCGGGAATCGAACTCCATACTACAACAGACCAACTCAAGAAGGACTACTTAAGCATTATCTTGCAATTGCAGATAGCGTTGATATCCCGATGATTGTATATAATATTCCAGGTCGAACGGCAGGAAAAATAGAGCTAGATACTATGATCAAGTTGGCAGACCACGATAATATTATAGGGTTAAAGGATGCGACCGGCAACTTGGCTGAGGCAAGTTTACTGCTTGCTGCTAGACCTGATTTCCAACTATTTGCAGGTGACGATCTACTTACGATTCCAATCATTGCAATTGGCGGAAGTGGTGTTGTTTCGGTTGCAGCTAATTTAGTACCTGATAAGATGGCAGAGTTAACAAACTTGGCATTAGCAGGTGATTTTCAAAATGCCAATCTAAAACTTGGGATGATTGCTAACTTATTGCAATCTATGACTTTGGAAGTTAATCCGATCCCAATAAAAACTGCATTAGCCAAAGTTGGTCTAATCAGCGATGAGTTTAGATTACCACTTAGCCCTATGGCAACGAGCAATCGTACTTTGCTATTTGATGCGATGCGACAGTTGTCACTGATCAAATAAGGATAAATAATTGTGATTAAAGCAATAGTGAATGGATGTTCTGGGCGTATGGGTCGTGCAATAGTTAACGCAATTGATAATAATGAAAATATTGAGTTAGTTGGTGGTGTTGAACGTGCAGGATCAGAATCTATTGGGATGACTTTAAGTGAAGCAGCCGGTGCTAAAGCTAATAGTCGAGCGGTTACAGATTCCTTGAAAAATATTATTGAGCTAGCTGATGTTGTCATCGATTTTACTTCTGTTGATAGTTCACTTGAGAGCTTTCGTATTACTACTGAAAGCCAGAAAGCAATTGTGATTGGAACTACTGGCTTTACTAATGAGCAGAAGAAGAGATTTAATATGATGAGTAAATCATCTAAGAGCTTGATTTCACCTAATATGAGTATTGGGGTGAATGTTTTATTTATGCTAGCTGCCAAAGCTGCTAAAATTCTGGATGATTACGATGCTGAAGTTGTTGAGATGCATCATAACAAAAAGGTTGATGCTCCAAGCGGGACTGCCTATAAATTAGCAGAGCTTATTGCCCAATCACGAGACCTTGATTTTGACAAGGTTGCCTGCTTTGAACGCAATGGGCTGATTGGTCCACGAAAAAAAGATGAGATCGGTGTGATGACATTGAGAGGTGGTAGTGTCGTTGGAGATCATACAGTTATTCTTGCCGGAGATGGTGAGCAGATTGAGCTTACTCATAAAGCTTCTGATAGAGGCAATTTTGCTTTTGGTGCAGTCAAAGCTGCTTTATGGCTAGTCAAGCAGCCAAACGGACTCTATAGCATGAAAGATATGCTAAACTTTTGATCTCAATTTTAAAGTTTAATAGTTAATATCCTAACCGATCCTCTTCTAGTACCAGTAACTTTAATGGCAAAGTTGGCTCATCAAAATAAGTTCGATAACTATTTGCAAAGGTGATTTCAATATTATTCATAAGATATAATAATTCATCAGATTCTAATTTAAACTGAATGTTACTATAATCAACTCTACCGCTCTGACTGTCAGATAGTTGCAGGCGGACTTCATAAGCGCTACCTTGATAGATAAAGAGCCTCTTCGCATCTTCAATAAATTGACTATATTGCCGCTCTTTCTTTAATAGTGAAAAAATTGTCTCACCATCTACCGGAACATCATATCCCTTTCGTTGATTTAACCAGTTTATTCCGAATTCAAATTGGGCATCTAATATTTTTTTTAACGAAAGTGATGGTGACTCAATCTCAAATAAGAATCTAACTAAACCTTGCGCTAACGGTACAACTGTAACCGGAGTTTGAAATAGTTCAATGAATGTTAGTGGATCTGTTTCCAAAAAGCTATCTGCTTTAAACCACGCTAATCGGTAATCTTTTTGTTGGCTAGATAGTGAGGCCTCTACTTCGGTAAAAATCTTTTGCTCGTTATTATTACGAAATTCGCTATTAAGATAGAGCTTATAGCCTGATTGATCAATCTCTAATGCTAGAGTCTTATGTAAAAAGAGATTACTAGATGATAGCAGACCTTTGACCATCCTTTTGCTACTTAAAGGTGAGGTTATTCTAGTTTCAGATGCAGTCTGAATATAAATTATTACTATCAGCAGGAGCGCTGCTAGCATGCCGATTAAAATATTTTCAATCGTAATAGGTGTGCCTGCTTCCAACTACTGCTTCTCTATGTTGAGTGTGTTTATAATCTTACTTAGATATGTCCGTTGGATATCTAGTGACTTTGCTGCTTTAGTTCGATTGTAATTAAATTTTTCCAGTCTCTCCTGAATGAAAAGCTTCTTAAACTGATTTTGCGCCTCTTTAAAAGTAGGCTCTGAAACCTTTTTGATTGTGTTGTCTAGTTGCAGGTCAGATGGCAAATCTGATAGATCAATAACCTCATCTTCAGACAATATCGCTGCATGTTCAATTGCATTATCTAATTGACGGACATTGCCTGGCCAAGGATAGCTAGATATCATCTGGAGTGCTTCTTTAGAAAAACTTAATTTTGCACGACCTAGCTCCTGACGCAATCGATCTAAACAGTGCTCAGCTAAGAGTGGAATATCTTCAGTTCGGTCACGAAGTGGTGGAAGATGAATGTTGACAACATTTAGTCGATAATAGAGATCTTCACGAAATCTCTTCGTACTAACCATCTCTTTTATATCACGATTAGTAGCTGCAACTACTCTAGTATCAACCTTGATACTATTAGCTCCGCCTATCCTTGTAAATGTCCCATCTTGTAGCACACGGAGTAATTTTACTTGCATCGCTGCTGTCGTTTCACCTACCTCATCAAGAAAAATTGTTCCTCGATCTGCCGCCTCAAAAAGACCTAGTGACAACTTATCTGCTCCTGTAAATGCACCTTTTTCATTACCAAACAGTTCGCGTTCTAATAATGTCTCTGGGACTGCTCCACAATTAATTTTTACAAGTGGACCGCTACTCCTTTTAGATCTATCATGAATCAGATGTGCGAATAGCTCTTTGCCAACACCAGATTCACCAGTTATTAAGACAGTTGCATTAGACGATGCGACTTTTATAGCATCTTCAATCGCTCTTAAAATTGATGGCGACTGACCTATTATAATGTTTTTTGCACTGGCTGCTTCGGTTAACTCTTGGATCTTTGTTGTTGCTTCTTTTAGCTGTAATTGCTTCACTAATGAATCAGATATTAACTCTGCTAAGACTTGTAGTTGCACTAAATCTTTTTCGACTAGCGGTGAGTTGTCATTTCGATCCATGATTTCTAATACACCAATAATCTTATCCTTTTGTCTTAATGGTGCGCACGCGATCGATTTAGTATCAATATCCAAAAGCTCTGCTACACGTGATGACCAACGCTTATCCTCTTTCACAGATGGAACAAGCAACGGGATGCCATGTGTGAAGACCCATCCTGCTATACCTTCATCCATGTTTAGTTCAATTGATTTGAGGGCATTTGTCTGCTCGCCCGATGTTATCATGAATATCAGCTTCTTACTTGTGCTGTCATGCAGAAGAATGGAGGCATTTTTTGCATCAAGTAATTTGACTGTGAAATCTATCAAAAATTTAAGAAAAATACCATGATCAATGATAAAGTTTGCAGTTTTTGTCTTGTTCAAGTGATCACTGTTTTTTAATTGAACCACAATAAACTCCGTTTTAATGATAATATCAAAAAGTTAACTATCTCTCTAATTATAACCAAATTATAGCCCAGATAGCTTTAGTTCTTCGGCTAATTCTTCTTGCTTAGCTGTCATATCTTGGGGCGTTTTAACATTGAGCTCAATATAGAGATCGCCGCGGGGTCTGTTTAAACTGTAAGCACCTTCCCCTTTTATCCGGATCTTATTTATACTATCGTGCCCTGGTTTTACAAATATTGTACGATCACCATCTAGAGTTGGAGCAGTAAT
>JBLYYQ010000124.1:0-23296 GCA_048550035.1 Nitrospinota bacterium | reverse complement strand
TTGACTCTTGAAACTCTATTTGTGGCATCTTAATCTGCAGATCAAGCGTAGCTGCAATCTCCCTTGCAATCCCAACTATTGAAGCAGCATCACCACGATTAGGGGTTAGTTCAACATCCAAAATGAGATCATCAATTCCTAGCTGATTGGCAAGAGAATCCCCAACTTCTAAGCTACTATCTAATCTTGCTACTCTGGTATTATCTGTGGAGATCTTAAGCTCGCTTTCTGAGAGCGCCATCCCCTCTGATAGAATCTCACCAAACTTACGGTTCTCAATCTGTAGCTTGTCAGGTGTAAGAGCGCCTTGCAATGCAACAGGGATAAGTTCGCCAACTGCAAGACTCTTATCACCAGCTACAATCTTTTTTCGTTGCAAGTTAGCTAGCTCAACCTCTAGCAGCAGTAACTTCTCGTAGTTTGGTAGCTCTGATCGGCTATGAACTTTTGCAACAAACATATTGTTGTACCAGTCACGGCGATCCTCTACTATAGCTGTCTCTAATCCGATGGAGGTTAAGCTATCTGCAATTTTTTTTGGATCAATTCCTTTGATATCAATAAATTCTGATAGCCAATTATATGAGATAAGCATACTGTTATCTAAACTGTGCTAGGAAGCGAGGATCATTCTCGAAGAGTAATCGGATATCATCAATCTCATATTTGAGCATTGCGATACGCTCAATTCCACAGCCGAATGCAAATCCTGAAAACTGCTCAGGATCGATTGAACATTCAGTTAGAACATTTGGATCAATCATACCTGCACCTAAAATTTCGAGCCATCCACTCCCTTTGCAGACTCTACAACCTTGACCTTTACAACTAAAGCATGAAACATCAACCTCAACTGACGGCTCAGTAAACGGGAAAAAGCTGCCACGTAATCTGATCTTCCGTTTTGGTCCATAGAGCTTCTTAACAAAAAGTTCCAACACTCCGACAAGGTCGCCCATTGTAACTTTTCTATCAACTAAGAACCCTTCAATTTGATGAAAGACAGGGGAGTGGGTAGTATCAGAATCACGCCTAAATACGCGACCAGGTGCAATTATTGCTAATGGTGGTCTACGCCGTCGCATCGCATGAATTTGAACGGGCGAAGTATGAGTTCTAAGTAATCGTGCGCCATCTTGGATATAGAAGGTATCTGCCATATCTCGGGCAGGGTGATTGTCAGGAAAGTTCAATGCTTTGAAATTGTAATACTCGTCCTCAATCTCAGATCCTTCTTCAATTGCAAAACCTAATCCTTCAAAAATTTCAGTCATTTCGGCTAAAATCTCTGAGACCGGGTGAAACGATCCGTAACCGATCTTTTTTGCACTAATGGTAGTATCAAACTGCTCAGTAGCTAGCTGCTTTGCAAAGAGCTCCGCCTTAACTTTATTAAGTTTGCTCTTTAAATTAGATTCGAACTCATCTTTGAACTTGTTGATCTTCGCACCGACAACTCGCCTAGATTGCAAGTCTAAACTTGCAACTCCCTTAAGCTGCTTGGTGATCGCTCCCTTTTTCCCTAAATACTCAACTCGAAGCGAGTCTAACGATTCTATACTATTAGCAGATTCTAATAAGCTTTGAGCTTTAACTTCAATAGCTTCAAGGTCAAATAGTGCTTGAGAGTTGCTATCAGTCATCGTAATCTAACAAGAAGCTAGCTTGCAATACTCTCTTTTTTTGCAATATCAACAATCTTTTCAAAGACCGCAGGTTCAGTAATTGCTATCAGTGCCAGCATCTTACGATCTAACAGAATTTCTGCTTTACCTAGAGCGTTTATGAACTGAGAGTAGTTCATACCATAATTTCTAACGGCTGCGTTAATCCTAAGAATCCATAATCGTCTAAAATCACGCTTCCGGTTGCGTCGATCCCGATAAGCATACTTTAATCCTTTTATTACTGCCTCTTTTGCCTTAATAAACTGTCTACTTCTTGCGCCGTAATAACCTTTTGCAAGTTTTAATATCTTCTTGCGCCTAGCTCTTGTAACCGGACCACTCTTAACTCTAGACATCTAACCTATTATCCCTTCTTAACTTGACTTGCTAGCTCTTACTAAATATAAGGTAGCATTGTTTTAACATGTTTCACATCGTTATCACTTAATACTGATAATGCGCGTAGTTTTCGTTTAACCTGACTACTGCGCTTAGTCAATATATGACGTAACGATGCCCTTTTATACTTGATTTTTCCTGAACCTGTAACTTTAAACCGTTTTGAGGCTCCTCGTACCGACTTCTGCTTTGGCATATATAAATCTCCTAATAACTAGCTAATTATCTGTCTCTTTCTTATCTTTATTCTCAACAGTTGGCCCTAAGATCAAAAATAACTTCCTATCTTCTTGCTTTGGCTTCTGTTCTACTATGCAAGCATCACCAATCTCTTCAATAAACCTGTTTAGGACTGATTGACCAAACTCTTGGTGTGTGATCTGCCTGCCTCGAAAAACAACTGTAATCTTGACTTTATAACCTTCCGCTAAAAAACGTTTCACATGGTTTAGCTTGAATTCGAAATCATGCTTTTCGGTGTTTGGTCTAATTTTAATCTCTTTACTTTTTACAACTTTTTGCTTCTTTTTTGCATCCTGACTTTTTTTGGAGGTCTTATACTTGAATTTCCCATAATCCATCACTTTGCACACAGGTGGATTTACATTGGGCGATACTTCAACAAGATCCAAGTTGTGGGTTTGAGCATATTCTATCCCAGCATCAACTGACATATTACCAAGTTGCTCCCCAGTTGCACTTATCACAGATACAGAGATTGCTTTAATCTGTTCATTTACTCTTAAATTCTTTGTAATATTTTTTCCTCTCTAAAAGTTTTTATATTCCATCCAACATTGTAAATACTAATAAGAGATAGTCAATAAAAATGGTAGGCACGGACGGGATTGAACCGTCGACCTCTACCGTGTCAAGGTAGCGCTCTGCCACTGAGCTACGCGCCTCTTCATTGCAAAATCAATCATTCTCTATCTTTAAGCACTATAAGTCAAGCATTCAGTTAACTTAATTTAAATTCAATAATGAAAAAATTCCGATATTTATGCTATACTATATAAAATGTTATTTAATTGTAAATCTAATTTTGTTCCAACCAGTAGTTGGACTTATATGATAATTTAGAGGTGTAATGTCTGTTGATAAAAGAGCTGTGTTAGAGAGCTTCTTGAAAAGTGGAGATACCCTAATTAGTATTACTCCAAACAGTGAAGATGTAAAACTACCTACGTTTCTCAAAAGTAATCAGGTAATAAATTTTGTTTTAGGTTCGTCATCCACTCCTAGGTTGAAACTAGACACATGGGGGGTAGAGGCTTCAATGCGATTTGGATCATCGAAATGTATATGTCGATTCCCGTGGGACTCTATAATACAGATGAGCTCAAAAAGTGCAGTTATACAGTTTGTCGTCAGGGACGATATCAGTAAGCCAGCACAAGCTCTGAATCGTGACTATGACACCACTCAACGAATCCCAAAACTCCGAATAGTTCAGAAATAGTTCAGAAAATAGTGCTAAAATAGTGCTAAAAGGTAGCTTGCAACTAGAAAAAGTATCAAAATTCCAATTAGATCGCTAATTGCTAGAACCATTGGACCACTTGCGATCGCAGGATCAATATTTATCCATCTAAAAAATAGAGGGGCTGATGCACCAATAATTGCGGATGCTATAATTGCAAAAAAAATAGAAAGGCTTACTATTACACCAAGACTACCACTCGATTGCCATAAAAATGATGCAATTCCAGCCAGTATTGAACAAAAAAGTGCAATTAATAATGCTATTTTCATCTCTTTTACAAAGTAACTCGATAAATTATGTATATGAATCTTGCCTGTTGCAATACCACGAATAGCAAGTGCCGATGATTGTGCGGCAACATTCCCTGAAATCGACATTACAATAGGTATAAATGCTGCTAAGGCTAATTGCTCTTTAATAGTAGCTTCAAACTGTAAAATGATTGTACCGGCTGCAAAACTTGTCGCGAGCGCAGCTGAGAGCCAAGGCAGCCTATACCGTGTCATATCAAGCAGAGAATGTCCTTCATCTAATGCTTCTTCGCTTGCTCCTGCCATCTTTAATATATCTTCTGATGCTTCTGCCTCTAAAACATCAACCACATCATCTATTAATATTCGACCAACTAAGAGACCAGCTTGATCAATTACAGGTAGCGAGATAAGGTCATATTTTTTAAAGAGTGTTGCAACCTCTTCTTGATCCATATTAACATTCGCCTTAACCAGTAGTTTATCATCACTTAGCTCACTGATTCTCGTCTGCTTTGGTGATTTTAGCAGAAGCCCCACATAGACAACGCCGACTAGCTTGTTGTAGTCATCGACTAGAAAGATGTTGTGGATATCATATAGATCCTCACGCTTGCCATATGCTTTAATAACTTCTCCAACAGTTGAGGTTAGATTTGCTGAAAAAAGCTCCGTTTGCATTATCCCGCCAGCGGATTCTTTATCATAAGCAAGTAATTTTGTTAACGCTGACCTAGTTGCAATATTAGGGATAGTTGCGAGGAGTCTGTTTGCATCTTCATAATCTAGTATCGTTAAAAGATCGGCGGCATCATCACTTTCGAGTTGGAGTATGATTTCGATGAGAACGTTATCTGCTAGCTTTGAAACAAGGAGCTGGGTTGTCAACTCGCCAAGATAAGGAATTATTGTTGCTATATCTTCTGAATTTAAGTCACTAAAAAGGGCTACAATCTGATCGTCATCTTGAATAAGCCCTATCGCAACTGCTAAATCTGCAGGATGATTATTTAATAACTCAACGCTCTGATTTAACTCTGCTAGAGTAGCTTTGATTTTGTCGATTGTCTCATCTTTTACGAGAGATGGCGACTCACTCTTTGGAATAGGCACTTGCTAGCTACTCAACAGTTAATCCCAAAAGCGATCTTAATCGCTTCTTTGAGTCAAAATTACGAGTTTCATAGATCCATTCACATGGACCACTTAAGTGATAGCAAATCCCAAATATAAACAAGAATATATGAGGTTTCAGTGCAAAGAGAAATGCAACTAAAATCACTGCAAGAATTGTCTGAAATGAGTATCTTGTTCGAAGTTTTAGGTTCTTAAAACTTCGGTACGGAATCCCACTAACCATTAAGAGTGCAAGAACATATGTTCCAATCAGTGGAAAGATCGATTGCAGATTACTAATCTCAAAATAACCGTTCATTATTAACGATAGTGATGCAATTAATCCAGCTGCTGCAGGGATAGGGAGCCCAATAAAACGCTCTTTCTTGGCTGGATTAGTCACGCTCCTGGCTACGCTATTAAATCTTGCTAATCTTAATGCACCACATAGTGTGAATAAGAATGCTGCCATCCATCCCACCTTCCCATAAGGTGCTAAAAGCCAGTTGTAAATCAATATCGAAGGTGCAACGCCAAAGACAACCAGATCTGACAATGAGTCAAACTCTACACCAAACTGTGAGCTAGAGCCAAACAAGCGAGCTACCCTACCATCTAGCCCATCTAACACTACTCCTATAACTATTGCCCAGCCTGCCACATAAAAATCACCCTGTATCGATTTAATTACAGCATAAAATCCACAAAAAAAGGAGACGGCTGTAATCAGGCTCGGTGCGATAAAGATTCCTGTGCGACCTAATCCATTAATGTTACTTTTAGCTTTTGCCATTATTTTACTCTTGCCATAACTGTTTTTGCACCGACAACTTTATCACCTATCTTTGAGACCACTACATAATCAGGAGGTAGTATAAGGTCAACTCTCGATCCAAACCGGATTAATCCAAGCTTAGATCCCTTTAGCACTTTTTCATCTATTTTAAGGTAAGTTTTGATTCTGCGGGCAATTAACCCTGCGATCTGTTTCACAACGACCATCCCAGAGTCAGTCGAGATTTTGATCATAGACTGCTCATTATCTAATGATGCTTTATGATCCCACGCTGCTAGAAACTTACCTTTATTATAACGAATATCGTTGACTACTCCATCTACCGGGACGCGCTGAATATGGACATTAAAAATCGATAAGAATATAGAGATACATATCCCACGCTTCCCATAATCTTCGGATTCATAATTGGAATCAATTTTAATCACCTTACCATCAGCCGGTGCTAAAATCTGATTTGGATCAGTAGTTGCTATACGAATCGGATCTCTGAAAAAGTAGAGAACAAAGATAATTATTCCTAAGATTAGTACCGCAATGGTCAAAAATCCAGATATATATGCTATGGTCATAGCTACCGTTAACGGTAAAACAAACCATAATGAATCAATTGCAAAAGGAATTCTCATATTACGATCTCTAGGTTACTCTTCAATTTTTTTCTCAATCCAAGGCATCATAGATCGAAGCTTTGCACCAACTTTTTCAATTAGATGGGCTGCATCTTTTTTCAATAAGGAGGTATAGACAGGTCGCCTAACACTATTTTCTAATGCCCACTCTCTTGCAAATTCACCGTTTTGAATCTCCTCTAAGATGTATTTCATCTCTTCTCTAGTTTCATCATTGATAATTCGTCGTCCTCTTGTGATGTCACCATATTTTGCGGTATCTGAAATTGAATAGCGCATATTTGCAATCCCACCTTCAAAAATCAGATCGACAATTAGCTTCATCTCATGTAGACATTCAAAATAAGCAATCTCCGGTTGATAACCTGCCTCTACTAATGTATCAAATCCTGCTCTGATCAATTCTGACACACCACCACATAAGACTGCTTGTTCCCCAAACAGATCAGTCTCTGTCTCTTCTTGAAATGTAGTCTCAAGGGTGCCTCCTCTGGTTGCACCGATCGCTTTAGCATACGCTAGTGCAATCTTTTTTGCCGAGCCTGATGCATCTTGATGTATTGCGATAAGTCCTGGTACGCCGCCTCCTTCCTGGTATTGACGCCTTACAAGATGACCTGGTCCTTTCGGTGCTATCATAAAAACATCTATATCAGATGGTGGCGTAATTTGATTGAAATGTATATTGAACCCATGAGCAAATGCGATTGCTTTCCCTTTGCTTAATGATGGGAGAATCTCATTTTCAAATATATCAGGCTGAGAGGTGTCTGGTGCTAGTATCATTATAACATCTGCTCTACTTGTGGCCTCTTTGACTGTGAAGGTCTCTATTTTTTCTTTCGCTGTTTGGGCTCGAAACTTACTGGACTCTCGCAACCCAACGATAACTTTGATCCCTGAGTCTCGCATATTTAAAGTGTGCGCATGACCTTGGCTGCCAAAACCAATAACTGCAACGGTTTTGTCCTTTAGCTGTTTTAAGTCTGCATCTTTTTCATAATAAATCGTTGCCATAATAAATGTTGTTCCTATTCTATAAAATTAATAATTTAGCCTAAAGTCTTCTTACCTCTAGACATTGCAACTTTACCTGACCTGGCTATTTCAATTAGACCAAGTGGGCGAATCAATTCTAAAAATGCATTGATCTTACTAGCTGTACCTGTAACCTCGACCATATAGCTCTTGGATGATACATCAACTATCTTCCCTCTGAAAATCTCCGTTACTCTAAGTATCTCTGCTCTGTTGGAGCTTTCAGCATTAACCTTGACTAAGGTTATTTCACGCTCAACATGGTCATGTTGATCGCTTGTATAATCGATAACTTTTATAACATCAATGAGCTTGTTTAAATGTTTGGTTATCTGTTCCATGACAGGAGCCTCGCCACGACTGATAATTGTCATGCGTGACGTTGTAGGATCTAAAGTTGGTGCAACAGATAACGACTCTATGTTGTAGCCTCGACCTGAAAAAAGACCAGAAACTCGTGCGAGCACACCAAATTTGTTTTCTACTAAAACTGATATAGTATGATGCATATTGTATTACTCACTAAATTAAATTGTTAAACTTCTTTATAGTCAATGATTGGTAATTTTTTTAAATCACCCCAGTTTTCTACTCTCTTGCTACTTAAGAGAGTACTTAGCTTAGATACCTTAAAAATAGTTAACTTTTCTAAGCAATTAACATCTCGGTTAATCCTGCTCCTGCAGGGACCATTGGATATACATTCTCTTCACGCTCGACTCTAAAATCGATAATGGTTGGTCGCCGCTCTTTAATAGCTTTTTCTAGTGCAGGTTTTACATCAGTTGGCTTCTCTACTAAGATACCAAGCGCTTGATACGCTTCTGCTAATTTGACAAAATCTGGCTGAAATTCATTACAAGTATAAGAATAACGTTTATCATAGAAAAGCTCTTGCCACTGCCTGACCATCCCTAAGAATCCATTGTTTAAGATTGCAATTATAACTGGTAGTCGATACTGGACTGCCGTTGCAAGCTCTTGGATGTTCATCTGAATCGATGCATCACCTGCAATATCAATAACTACTTTATCAGGAAAAGCGGCCTGCGCTCCAATGGCTGCTGGTAATCCATACCCCATCGTACCAAGTCCACCTGAAGTCAAGAATGTTCTAGGATCTTTCAGCTTTAGATATTGAGCTGCCCACATCTGATTTTGTCCAACTTCAGACGTATAGATCCCTTTACCTTTCGTTACTTCGCTTATCATCTCAACCACATATTGTGGCTTAATTACATTTTTCTTCGTCTTATATTGAAGAGAGTTCTTTGCTTTCCAATCTTGGATAGTAGCAAGCCACTCCTGATGTTTTTTACCCCAATTGACCTTCCGTTTAGATAAAACTGTATAAAGCTTGGCTAGCGCATTTTTTAGATCTGCTACTAATGGGATATCGCATTTAACATTTTTAGAGATAGAAGTTGGGTCTATATCGATATGAGCTATTTTTGCGTAGGGTGCAAATTTATCTAGTCTGCCAGTAACCCGATCATCAAAGCGTGCCCCAAGTGAGACTAAAAGATCTGAATGCGAGACTGCCATATTAGATTGATAAGAGCCATGCATACCAAGCATACCAAGACTAAATGGATCGTTTGAAGGGACTGACCCTAAGCCCATTAAAGTCTCTGTTACTGGTGCTTTGATTAATTTCACAATTTTACGCAGCTCATTGGAGGCATCAGCACTGATCATTCCACCTCCTACATATAGAAGAGGTTTAGATGCTTCTTCTAATGCATCAGCTAATTTATCGACCATCTTTGTATGTGGCACTGTTCTTGGATTATAAGAGCGAAGTTTTACATTGGCTGGCCAATTAAACTCTGCAGAATCAGTGAGTACATCTTTAGGTAGATCTACAAGTACTGGACCTGGTTGACCAGTTGATGCGATATGAAACGCTTCTGCAATCGTTTGAGCAATCTCTTTAGTATCTTTAATTAAGAAGCTATGTTTCACACATGGTCTTGTCATTCCAATAATATCTGCCTCTTGAAATGCGTCGTTACCGATCAACTTAGTTGGAACCTGACCTGTAAATACTACTATCGGAATTGAATCCATATATGCAGTTGCAATCCCTGTTACAGCATTCGTTGCACCAGGACCTGAAGTTACTAATGCAACACCAACTTTGCCAGTCGCTCTTGCATATCCATCTGCTGCATGAACTCCACCTTGCTCATGACGAACCAAAATATGTCTTACTTTTCCATCTTTAAATATTTCATCATAGATAGGGAGCGCAACGCCACCAGGATAGCCAAAGATTAGATCAATTCCGGCTTTTTTTAGTGACTCTACGAAAATTTTTGCACCTATACATTTCATTTAGTCCTACCTTTCTTTTCTCATCAGTTATTTCACTGCAATAATTTAGATATATTTAGATATATACTATTCAGAGCTCAGTATTATATACTCTTCAATTTAATGGTCAAATTAAATCAACATTTTATCACTTATTCACTTTTTACTATAGCTTTCACTTGCAATTAAGATTCGAAATGTTTAACAATAGCGACAATGAATAAAGTTTTACCAGCACAAGATTTACGCAATCTGATCCTAAACGGGACTATTATAACTCCCAATAGTCACCTTTCGAACAATAGTCATGCAGCTACTGCAGGTAGTAACGCAACTATCGGTAGTGAGGTAACGGCAGGTTCAACAGTATCACAGCCAGCATCAATTGATCTTTCGCTCGGGGCTGTAGCATATAGATTGCAAGCTTCATTTCTACCGCAAAACATAACTGTTCAAAAGGGGATTGACGATCTTAAGATGTATGAACTTCCCCTTGCTGACGGAGCAATATTAGAGCGAGGTGCGATCTACATTATACCATTACAAGAAGAGTTGAGGCTTACCGATAACCTTTCCGGGCGAACGAACCCGAAAAGCTCTATCGGGCGACTAGATATCTTTGTAAGAGTCATTACTGATTACTCATCTCGATTTGAGGAGATTGTGCCAGGTTACTCAGGCAAATTATATCTTGAAGTAGCCCCAAGATCGTTCACTGTTAGAGTAAAAGCTGGACAAAAGCTTAATCAACTAAGGCTTTTTAAAGATTGTGAAAAAAATGAGATAGATATAAAAACAGATAGAACTATGAGTCGTTATATAGGGAAAACAGGACTTCAAAAGTTAAATGATCAACATTCATTACTATATGAAGGCGACAATCCTATCTCGCTTGATGATAAATATTTTGCAGAGGACGGACTCTATATGAGAGTCAGCTTAAACGGCGATACAAATAACGAAGATATAGTAGGTTATAAATCAAAGCGAAATAGTCAAATTTTGGATCTTGAGAAGGTTAGCCACTACAAAATAAACGATTTTTGGGAACCTCTCTATGCTAGAGACGATAGGAAACTTATCCTAGAACCAGAAGAGTTCTATATATTTGCAAGTAAAGAGAAGATCAGAATTCCACTTGAATATGCAGCAGAGATGGTTGAGTATGAATCAGGCTCAGGTGAGCTTCGGACTCATTACGCAGGCTTCTTTGATCCAGGATTCGGATATGGACTACATGGTGAGATCTTAGGTTCCAAAGCTGTATTAGAAGTCAGACCGCATGATGTTCCGTTTATAATATTTGATTCGCAAGTATTGTTCAAAATGAAATATGAATATATGCTATCTCTTCCTGAAATTAGTTACGGATCCTCAATAGGTTCCCATTATCAAAACCAAGGACTAACACTCTCAAAGCATTTTAGTGATTAATCTATTTAGTGACTCATTGAGTATGTTAAGGGTTTGATTATATAGTTGAGTTCCTTATTAATATTTACTTTTAATGATAGTTGGTGTAAAATTTATGATTTTAGTACTATATATATAATATAAAAAAATGCGAGAAAACGAACTAAACCATATATTGGAGACAGCATTAAATTCTAATGCAAATGTATCTGATATAAATTTAACAGCTGGAAAACCTATACAGGTTGAAGCATCAGGATTGCTTAAATCTGTCCATTTCAACTCTGGCCCAAAAGTACTAACCCCCTATCAGACAGAGCTTATGGCACTTAATTTACTCAAAGGTGACCCTAGGTTGATGAAATCATTAGTTGATACCGGTTCTGCTGATACATCGCATTATATAGGCGACAAAGTCAGATTCAGGGTTAATATATTTTCACAGCAGAATAGATTTTCGTTAGTACTACGTCAATTGTCAACGACGGTACCAACAGTTAAAGATTTGGATCTGCCAAAGATAATGAACAAGCTTGCAGAAGAACATAATGGATTAATTCTTGTGACTGGTGCAACTGGCTCTGGTAAGTCGACAACATTAGCAGCAGTCTTAGAATTGATAAATAAGAATAAATCAGTTCATGTTATAACATTAGAAGATCCAGTTGAATTCCTACATAAGCATAAACAAGCAACCTTTAACCAACGCGAACTTGGTCGCGATTTTGACTCATTCTCAACAGGGTTGCGAGCCGCGTTGAGGCAGGCTCCAAAAGTTATCTTAGTAGGGGAGATGCGCGACCGTGAAACAATGGAAATAGGTCTAACAGCTGCTGAAACCGGGCATTTAGTATTGAGTACGCTACATACGGTAGATGCAGGGCAAACTATCAACCGTGTGATCGGTATGTTTGACCTTGAAGAAGAAAAACTAATACGAACGAGGCTTTCTGAGTCACTGAGGTGGGTTGTTTCGCAACGATTACTCCCAAAGGAGGGTGGTGGAAGAGTTGCCGCATTGGAAATAATGGGTTCTAATTTGAGAACGAAGGAGCTCGTCCAGCAAGGTGCTCAAGAGGGGAAGGCTTCATTTTACGAGCTTATTACTGACTCACTTGCATATGGATGGAGAACATTTGACCACGCAATTATTGATCTCTATGAGAAAAAACTAATCTCGGAAGAGACTGCAGTTAATTATGCATCACGCAAACCAATTGTACAACGAGGTATTGATTCATCGAAAGCTAAGCGTGGCGAGAGAACATCT
The DNA here is from genome assembly GCA_048550035.1 of Nitrospinota bacterium. Taxonomy (GTDB): domain Bacteria; phylum Nitrospinota_A; class UBA7883; order UBA7883; family JBLYYQ01; genus JBLYYQ01. The sequence goes on along the minus strand of JBLYYQ010000124.1, from coordinate 10,912 downwards.
GACATTGATGACCTTAGCATTGATGATGACTATGCAAAAAAACTATAATTTAGGTTGATATATGATAAAAGTAACCTGCGATTCGTGTAAAAAATTATTATCAATTTCCGATAGCAAATTACCTGCAGGGAAAAAGTCGTTTACAATAAACTGTCCTAGTTGTCATAACAGAATGTCAGTCAATCTCAATGAGACTAAGCAGACAGAGCGATTAGAGGTAGCAACTCCGTTGACAACTTCATCAATTGTAACCTCTAAAATGAATATTTCGCCTGATCTAAGCTTAAGCAATTTCGCATTGGATTCTGAGCTTGCAATGATTGCTTCTGCTGGATCAACATCTCAAGTATTAGAGGGAATAGCTGTTAGCTTAGGCTATAAACCACTTGCGGTTTCAAATTCTGCCGATGCAATTAAAAAGTTAGAGCTGGCTCGGTGGAAACTAATATTTATCAACGAGCTTTTTGACTCAAAAAAGGTAGAATCTAACAAGTTTTTACTTTATCTTTCTGGGCTGACCATGGATATTAGGCGTGATATCTTCGTGGTAATGATTAGTAGAGAGATTGAAACAGTAGCGAGCTTGACGGCATTTAGTAATAGCGTTAATATAATTATTAACGAAGGAGATATTAACAATGCAGAAGAGGTTGTCACAAAAGCAATGAAGAGTGATGAACTATTTTATAAACCATTAAAACAAGCATTAGAGCAATATAGCTACGGAACATAACAGTCAGTTAAGAGTAGTAATTTGATAAAGGAGTTTTTTGATGCCAGATTTTAAGTATACATACGAAACTAAACTTGGAGTTAAAAGTGGGGTCATTGAGGCTGATGATGTTGAGACTGCTACCGCTATATTACGTCGTCAAAAGATTCATGTTAAAACGATCAAAAAGGCATCTCAAGGGGTATCACTGTTTGGAGGTGGTCCGACTGCAAAAGATATCTCTATATTTACAAGACAGTTTGCTACGATGATCGCATCTGGATTACCACTGGTGCAATGCCTTAATATATTGGCAGAATCATCTGAGAATAAAAGTTTCGCTAAAGCATTAAACGATATACGTAAACGGGTAGAAACAGGTGAAACATTTGCCGATTCGTTAAGAAAACATCCGAAAATATTTGATCATCTTTATACCAACATGGTAGAAGCTGGTGAAGTAGGTGGTATTCTAGATACAATTATGCGTAAGCTTGCCGAATATAATGAAAAAGCATTGGCACTCAAAGCAAAAGTTAAATCAGCAATGATCTATCCTGCCATCATTGTTTTAGTAGCAGTTACTGTAGTCTCATTTCTTATGATATTTGTTATTCCAACATTTGCAGGCATCTTTCAAGATTTTGGTTCAGAATTACCAGCAGTAACCCAGCTTGCATTAAATATATCAAATGTATTTGTTACTTTTTGGTATTTAATTCTTGCTATTCCAGTAGGTCTTATTTTTGGTATTAAATATGCGCGTAAGACAGAAAAAGGGATGTATGTTACCGATCGATTGCTATTTACGGCACCTGTTATCGGTCCTCTACTAAAGAAAGTTGCAGTAGCTAAATTTACAAGGACCATGGGAACGTTAACAGCCTCAGGTGTTCCTATCATAGATGGACTCAATATTACTGCGAGGACAGCCGGTAACAAAGTAATAGAGTATGCAGTTGTAGAGGTTATTGCAGATATCAAACAGGGTAAAGGCCTTGCCGAGCCATTACGGGAGCAGGGTGTCTTTCCGATGATGGTTATACAGATGATTGAAGTTGGCGAGCAGACTGGAGCGCTAGATACGATGATGGAAAAAATAGCTGACTTTTATGATGAAGAAGTCGATACTGCAGTTGCAGGACTAACTTCAATGCTAGAGCCACTATTAATGGTTTTTCTTGGTGTGGTAGTCGGATTTATCGTAATTGCTATGTACATGCCAATATTTAAGATGGGCGACGCGATCTAATTCTAAATTTTACTTCATTCCCGACTTATATGTTAAAATATAGTCGGGATTTATTATTGAATGAATGGCAAAAAGAGAATTGATATTGAAAGTAGCTTACTCCATAAACGACTAACAGTCCTCATTGCAGGACGGTTAGTTGTCCTATCAATTTATCTATTTATAGCAGTCTATTTCCAGCAGCAAGATGCAAAAAACTTAGAGATAGTTTTTAGCTTTATCCCAGTTGTCGCTGGGTATTTTTTGACCATAATATATACAGCTGCACTCCCATACATTAAGGACTTACAACGTTTTACAATCCTGCAGCTGATTATTGATACGATCTTAATTACAGTAGCTATCTATTATTCAGGTGGTATCTCAAGTCCATTTTCATATCTTTATTTATTAACAATAATATCGACAAGTATCTTTTTGACATCAATTGCCACATACGCTATAGCAGCTTCTTGTGGGTTCATATTGAGTTTAATGATCTGGCTAGAGTATGCCCAGATCATTGATCCACCAAATGTATTCTATGCAACTGCCTCAATGCCTAACTTAAGAGAGGTGCAATTGGCACTCACTGTTTATATAGCAATAATGGCGCTAGTGGCCTATCTTGCAAGCTACTTTTCAAGTCTGCTAAAATCAAGTGACAAGCTTTACCTTCAGACGAGTGTGAATCTCAAAAATCTACAATCGTTTAACAAGAATGTCCTAGAATCGATGGGTTCTGGCTTGATTGCAGTTGATCAATCAGGGATTATATTTGCAGTGAACCCTGCGACAACAAGCATACTGGGGATAGATTCTCATGCGATGGTAGATACTCCTATTGAGCTAATATTTAAGGATGAATCATTTCTTGCTCTGCTGAATGATCTTTTAAGTAGTGCTGAATCAATCCCGTACAATCGAAATGTAGAGATACAGTATAAATCTGTTAATGGTGATAATAAATTTTTAAGTATAAATTTGAGTAGTTATTTATCTAGCGATAATAATCTTGCTGCAATAGTAGTTTTTAATGACTTAACGGCGAGCAGGTTATTAGAGCAAAAGTTAAGAGAGGATTTAAGATTTGCTATGTTAGGTAAGCTAGCATCTGGAGTAGCACATGAGATACGAAATCCGCTAGGTTCTATTTCAGGTTCAATTCAGGTTATTAATAATATGGTAAAAGTGCAAGCTGATCCAAAGATAAATCGGCTACTTGGCATTATTGAGCGTGAGGTTGACCGTTTGGACAAGATTGCAACAAGCTTCCTAGATCTACCAAAGCCTATTACTCTTAAGCTAGAAAAGTTAAATATAGCAACTTTGTTAAAAGAGACAGTCAGTTTAGTAAAGTCGAACCCAACTTACAAAGAGGATATCATAATTGAGGAAGATTATGATGAACAGATAGTCTGTGAGTTAGATAAAGATCAGTTCCAGCAGGTGTTATGGAATGTAATAAAAAATGGAGTCGAAGCATTAGAAGGAGGAAGAATTTTAAGAATTAGTAGCCGTTTAACTAGTGATAAGAACTATATGGAGCTACTCTTTAGTGACGATGGCAGTGGTATAGACTCTAATGTTTCTGATATGATTTTTGATCCATTTTTCACGACTAAGCAAGGTGGTACTGGATTAGGTCTTGCGACTTCAAAAAAGATAGTTGAGGCTCATAATGGCACCATTGAGCTTAGCGCTCAAAAGAACTCTGGTACAGAGTTTATTGTAAAGATGCCACTCACAAATTGATATCAGCTATAATGTGAGCGCATCGAATAGTTAATTCTAGATTCTGATTTTATTCCTATAGACGATTTATATGATAGTATGTGAATTTTATCGTAAAATTTAGAGTATATTCTGTATTGTAGTAGCGGATAGCGTAGAGTAGGTTATCAGGCGTGTGGTATTATTGGATGGACATTTGATGTAGAAGGTGATCCATACTAAGATGGATAGGGGTAATATATGAGCAAATTTCTTTCGGTAGCAGAGCAGTTATCAGTAATCAAGCGAGGGATAGTTGAGCTTATACCAGAGTCTGAGTTAATATTAAAACTTGAACGCTCAGTTAAAGAATCGCGTCCATTGAGAATTAAAGCAGGCTTTGATCCTACTTCTCCAGATATCCATTTAGGTCATACGGTATTGCTCCAAAAGTTGCGGCAATTTCAAGATCTAGGTCATGAAGTACTATTTGTGATAGGTGACTTCACAGCGATGATTGGTGATCCGACAGGCCAAAATGAGGCTCGCCCCAAATTGACTAAAGCAACAACTAGTAGCAATGCAAAGAGTTATCAATTGCAAGCATATAAGATCCTAGACGAAAGTAAGACTCAACTTTTATTTAATAGCAAATGGCTAAGTAAGTTATCGATTGAAGATACAGTTGAGCTTGCATCAAAACAGACAGTTGCAAGGATGCTAGAGCGTGATGATTTCTCAAAGCGATATAAATCAGGTCAACCTATATTGCTTCATGAATTTTTATATCCACTTCTACAAGCTTATGACTCTGTTCACTTGCAAGCTGATCTAGAACTAGGAGGTACTGATCAGAAGTTTAACCTTTTGCTAGGTCGTGAGTTACAGCGGGATGCCTCACAAGAGCCACAGGCAATCATAACGACCCCTTTGATAGAAGGGCTAGATGGTGTTCGTAAGATGAGTAAATCATACAATAATTATATAGGGATCACTGATTCGCCAGATGAGATGTTTGGTAAAGTTATGTCAATATCAGATAGCTTGATGCTCCGTTATTATGAATTGTTATCAGATATTTCTCTCTTTGATTTAGAGTCATTAAAAACTGATATGGCTTCAGCTGCCCAAAACCCTAAAAATGTGAAGGTCAAACTTGCTAAGGAGCTAGTTAGCAGATTTCATACTACCAAACTAGCAAACTTGGCAGCTGACTCATTTGAAAATTTGTTTGTTAAGAAGGAAGTCCCAAAAATCGTAGATGAGATCTGCTTAGAATCTGGCGACAATCGATTTTTAGTTGCCATCTTAGCTGAGCAAGGAGTGACGAGTAGCCGTTCGGAAGGTCGTCGCCTTATTAGCCAAGGAGCAATTCAACATACCTCCGATGGTAGTGGTAAGTATGTCAAAATTAGTGATCCTGATTATATCGTACCGGTTGGCAGCAACATATTCAAAGTCGGGAAGAAGCGATTTCTAAAGATCGTGAAGTAACATTACAATCTTTTTTTTAGAATATTACAAGCTTAGCAAAATAGCAGCTTATGACTTAGTCCAATATGCTATACCGCTCCCTACACAGGTAGTTTCATCTTGGAGTTCACGCTCGTAGGTTACAAGCGCTGTTGCCAGATTGATAGTAAAATATCCTGCTGTGGTCTCTCCATAGGGAATTCCGGACTTAATTCCGGAGTCCTCACAGATAAAATTTGCTTTTTTGTCTGTGAGCTTGCAGTCATCATACAGCCCAATGTCATCTTCATTTTCCACTTCAAATTCCTCTTTATTTTGAGATACTGTTACTGTTATTTCTTTTGAAGGTAGCTCTGGAGTGGTGTCATCTGAACATTCAAGAACAATCTTTTCTATCTCTATAAGATAGTCACCCTCTATAATAGGCCAACCGTCAGAATCAAACTCCCCCTCCCAGTCAGCTTCCGTTTTCGGGACATCACTCTCGCTGGTATCTTCACACGATATATTAAACATTAATCCTGAAATGATAAGTATCATTGCGGTGGCTACAGCATACGATTTTGTTTTCATAGCTCCTTTAGATTTTCAAAGTATTACAGTATCTTGTAAGATATCATAGCTTATTGCCAATCGCAAGCAGGCAATAACTTATAAAGAGAGTAAAATATTATCTATTCTTAACAAAAGAGGCAAGAGAATTAGGGATTTAGGAGATGATAAAGAACGAGAAACGGGACTTTAGAATTGTAATTGCAGAATTTTGAATAAAAAGCGAGCCGAACTGTTAAATATTTCAAAAAAAATATGGATAAGATACAATTGCGAAGTTAGTTTTTTACAATATAGTATTGAGTTATCAAATAAAATTTACTGCTAGGAGTAAGAGATGAAATCTATCCACAGATTTTGTGGACAACATGTGGATAAGTGCCTCTATTTGAGTTGGAAGTATTTATAAATTAGTATCTTATACAAATTGCACAATTTTATATCTAGCTCATAACCTATTGAAAAATAACTGTTTACAAATTTGACTATAAAATAGGGAAAAATTAAACCGTGGATGAAAATATTAAAAAATTTTTTCAACATAAAAAAAATATCTTGACAGAGAATAATCCATATCAATTAAATTTTGATTTTAAAATTGACCGTAATGATCGATTTGAGACCTTTCTTGTCAACACCGAAAATGCAGCTTCAATTGCAATTTGCAAAGATTTTGCAGCAGATAATAGTGCTACAGGTTCATTAACAATTCATGGACCGTCTGCTGCAGGGAAGACACATCTTTTACTTGCAATACTCCGTATGTCAGATGAGTTATCGAACAATAGCTCAGCATATTTACACTCGAGCCAATTCATAGAGTTGGTAATGAGCAAATCAGACGATTTACTAGCTCTCAAAACTGCATTGCAGTCTTATAAAGATCTATACATGTTTGGGATCGATAACATAGAGTTGCTATTTGGTAACTATCAAGCCGAAGAGGAACTTTTTCATATTTACAATAGTATAATGGAGCGATCTGGTAAGTTTGTATGTACTGTCGATTCTCCACCTACAAAGTGGAATTTAGAGGACTTTTTACAGTCGCGATTATTATGGGGTAAGACAGTCGGGCTTTATCCTGTCAGCGCCGATAGTATTTTTGCTACCTTAAAAAAAATGGCAACTGATATCGGAGTTACTCTAGCAGACTCTGTAGCGCTTTGGATGGTTAATCATCTGCCGCGCGATATAGCTACTTTGAAAGCGATTCTTGCAATGGTCAATGACTACTCGCTTGCAATGAAGCGAAAAATAACAATACCTCTTATTAAAGAGATGTTAGCTAATATAAATAAATCTACTCACAAATAGAAGAGAGTAAGTGTTATGATAAAGTTAATTAAAGTATCATTAAATATTACACCACTTTATACCATTATCTGTTACTAGGTAAACGATGGGAGAGCGAATCCTGGCAATCAAGAACTGCAATACTCAAAATACGGGGTGAGTGCCATTATGTGGTTGATGTTACATTTGTTTCTGGCAAAAAAGTCTATGCTGACCTTGGTTACTTGATGAGTGGAATGTCTGCTAATGATGAACTGTTAATTTTTGACAATAAGATTGAGTTAAAAAGTGGCGAGAGCAGATTCTTCCTAGATTTTCTGCTACACTAACATTCGGAGATGATGTTGCTCCAGGCTGGGCAGGAGGACTACAAACTGCATGCGGCGTGGCTGGAGAGATCGGATATAAATAAATGATAACGCAGCTATCAAAAATATTTGTGAAAGTATATTTCATTTTATTTTCACTACTGGCTACTGCAGTGGCTACTGCTTTCCTTTTCTTCTCACTATTGATTACTGCTATTAGTCTTATTATAATCTGTATGCCGGATAACTATGCTAATGTAAGGTTAATTAACCATTCAAATGAAACAATAAAATATGTTACAATCGAAACATCTGGTCCACATGGTTCAAAAGCTGAATTTCACAATATCGAAATTGGGCAATCAAGAACTGCAATATTCAAAATAGAGAGTGATTGCCATTATCTGGTTGATGTTACATTTGTTTCTGACAAAAAAGTCTATGCTGAACTTGGTTACTTGTCGCATGGAATCTCTATTAATGATGAACTATTAATTTTTGATAAAAAGATTGGGTTAAAAAGTGGCAAGCACACACACTGGCAGGAATTTCTGGTGCGCTAACATTCGGAGATGATGTTGTTCTATGCTGGGCAGGAGGACTACAAACTGCATGCGGCGTGGCTGGAGAGATCGGTTATAACTTTGGAGAGGGTAGAGGCTGGTTTGGCGAAGGAGGCATTGGCAGAACTAGACTGGGTTTGTCAGGGTTTTATGTTTTTGGTACTTCTGTATCGCTTGTGCTATTCTCAGTCAGTACTAGTTACAGATTGTTCTAATAAGGAATCAACATGCAACGCTTTATCTGTATAACCTACATTATATTATGCTTAGGGGTTATTCTAGTAGCTTTGAAAGCATTTGACCTATGCTTCATCAGTAATCCTAGTAATGAGTTATTCAAGTTTATTCTATTTATCTTTATATTCCCATTCTCAATTGGGTCGGTCCATTTTTTAGGTGGATACTTAAAGTGGGATGCTTTGTCCAACATAAACAGTGACTGCGCCAAACTTATGTTTTGTACTATACCTTTTATACGCCGATACATATCAAGTACGATGTATAGATGGTTTAATATTACTTTCGGTTTTTTGTTGCTCTCTCTCTCTTTACTTTTTATGACAATACCTCTGATCAAGCTCTTTCGTCTATAAGCGACTTAGAGTGGGGCATTAAGTAGGGTATAAAGTAAGGGCTATATAAATGATAAGGGTATTAAGATTCTTCGGCAGTAGTATCGATCTTGATAGTTGCGATGCCTATTTATAGAGTTACCTTGATCTGAATTGATCAATTGTAAAAATTGGCTCGTAAATAAGGTTCGCCTCTGCAAAGAGCTCTTTTGCACCCATATCCCGATCAACAATAGCAACTACTCCAATCACTCGTGCGCCCACTGAACGGATAGCATTTACAGCTTCCATTGATGAGCCACCAGTTGAAACAACATCTTCCACGATCGCAATTTTTGAGTCTTTACTAATAGCTCCTTCAATCTTTTTGCCTGCGCCATGACCTTTTTTTGCTTTGCGGACAATAATGTTGTTCAGTGGCATCCCTTGGCTTGCCGATATGTAACTAATCGCTGTCGAAATTGGGACCGAACCAAGCTCTAATCCACCTACTGCATCCACCGACCAATCGCTAATAGTTTCAAACATTATATTTCCTACTAACTCAATTCCAAAAGGATTGAGTGTTATCTCTTTGCAATCAATGTAGTAGTCTGATTTCTGCCCTGATGCTAGAGTGAACGATCCTTCTTTATAGGCATTATCGGCAACTGATTTAAATAGTTTTATCTTATAATCGTTGCTACTCATAAATCACTTTCACTCTCTTTTCTAAAGCCGGTTATCAGATCAATATAGGGGAACAAGTCGTTTTAAAAACAATGACTTGTAAGTCCGTTTCCATTGGGAAGTACGGTATCGGCAGATTAGCATAGAAATTATCGGAAAGGAAGGAAATTTTAAAAGATGGAAAAGCTCTTTCTGAGACTCTTAAATTATACTAAATTTTGATAAAAAAGTATCTTTTTAATGAGTTCTATATTCAATTGCACCCATATCTGGCTGACCAATGTAGATGTTGCCAAATAAATCGGAAGTTTTGAGTAAAGATCCTTCTGGTCTAGCATCAACTTTGCTTTCATCTAGTAATGATACCCAACTCCCATCTTCATCTCGTTCTTTATAGTAATATGAGTTATCCGTGCTATCTGAATTATCTTTTACTACTGCTAAATAAACACCACCATCGATTGTTGAGCTAGTAACAGCTGGTCTAGCATCGATTACCAGTGCATCAATCAATAATGGGTCAGATGCTATATAATCATTACCGTGATTACCACCTTTAAACGGTATGACAATTATATTTAATGCAAATAGTTCATCAAACTCAATAATTGATCTGCCTGTGCAACCATTTGAAATTTCACAAGGTTGCGTAACATAACTATAATATAGGCGGTCTTGATAACTACCATCACCATCTATTACGACTACAAGTTGCAGGTTTGACTCAAGTTCATTACTCCTTATATTACCATGTATAATGGAATTGATTATAATTGAGCTTAGCTGATCGTTTGAGTGGATAACAGAGAATACTCCACCTGCATCTGTTGTGGCATAGTTATTGATCATGGTAGAGTTAATCATTCTGAATGAACTGTTATTGTTATAAATTCCACCACCACTTTGTGCTGCAAAATTACGGTTTAATATAGTAACTTCAATTAGAGGCGAACTATTATTGTTGTTAGCTATAGCGCCACCAACGATAGACGAATAGTTGCGACTGATTGTACTGCTATCTAATATAGGGGAACTGTTCTCATTATAGATTCCACCACCAGATCCTATTGATTTATTAAGCAGTATTAAGGTATCTTTTATCATCGGATTGGATTTCTTATTATAAATGCCACCACCATCATCGACAGCATAGTTGCGGCTTATGAGAGTAGCTTTCAATATTGGAGAGCTATTGTCATCATTATTTATTGCACCACCATTGCTGCCAGAATAGTTCATAAATATCAAAGTATCTTCTACTACCGGACTTGAGTAATTATTGTAAATTCCACCACCATTTCCGTTAGCATAATTAATCCCAATTGAGCTTGCTTTTATAGTTAAATTAGATTGATTACTGTTATAAATTCCACCACCATCATTGCCAGAATAGTTAAAAAACAGTCGGCTATTTTTGATTGCTAGAGTAGATTGGTTCGCATTATAAATGCCGGCTCCATACTCCTTTGCATAATTACCTTTTACTATGGTAGATATAATTGTAGGCGAGCTGTTGACATTATACATTCCGCCACCTCGGTCATGATCGCCAGAACTTTCATTAGCATTGCCTCCAACTATTACGATCCCATCAAGTTTCGCAGTCTGATCTAAGTTACTACCTTCTGGGTGATAGAAGATATGGTATACATTATCACTATTATTAGTAAGTAAGATGTTACTCAGATATCTATTTGCATTACAATTTTTATCAAATAAAGGTACAGCCTCACCCCCTTCACTTATGCAGACAAAGCGAGGTTCAATATTAGTTGCCTCATAATCTCCACCAGAGAATATCGTTTCATACTGATATATTTTCT
>JBLYYQ010000123.1:0-3600 GCA_048550035.1 Nitrospinota bacterium | reverse complement strand
GAACTAACTGTTTCTGGCTCAAAAAATGCTGCATTACCGATCTTTGCGGCAACACTTCTATCAAGTGGTGTCCATAGGATCCGCAATGTGCCAGCCCTTAGCGACATTCAAACTATGATTAAGATCCTTGAAAGATTAGGGGCAAAAGTTGAGCTAGAGAAGAAAAATAGCTATATTATTGATACTAGAAAAATCAATACGTATACCGCTCCTTATGAGTTAGTCAAAACTATGCGGGCATCATTTTTGATATTAGGACCACTTATTGCCCGTTTCGGGGTAGCTCAAGTTAGTCTCCCTGGTGGCTGTGCAATCGGCGAGCGACCTGTTGATCAACATCTCAAAGGATTACAAAAGTTAGGTGCCAAAATTGAGCTGAAAGATGGGTATGTCAATGCAAAAGCTGAGACTAGATTAGTAGGTAGCAAAATTGTTATGGATCTAATTACAGTCACTGGTGTGATGAATATCATGATGGCTGCAACCCTTGCATCTGGCAAAACCATTATTGAGAATGCAGCATCAGAGCCTGAACTGGTTGCACTAGCTAATGCACTGAATATGGCTGGCGCTAAAATTGAGATAACAGGCCACCATAGTATTGTAATTCATGGCGTATCAACTTTAAAGCCATTAGATGTTAAGGTTATTCCAGATCGGATAGAGGCTGGTACTTTCATCATGGCTGTTGCTGCGACAGGTGGAGAGCTTCTACTAAAGAATATTATTACATCAGATTTAACATCAACAATCGCAAAGTTGCAAGAGACCGGGCTCGCAATTGAGGCTACCAAGAATCAGATTCATCTGAAATCAAACGGGAGGTTAAATCATGCTGATATTTCAACTGCCCCATTCCCAGGCTTCCCAACCGATTTACAAGCACAATATATGGCTGTCGCCGCAACATCAAAAGGGACTTCTCGCATAACAGAAAACATATTTGAAAATCGATTTACCCATGTTAGCGAGCTTCGTAGGATGGGGGCTGATATTGAACTGATAGGTGATAGCGCCATCGTTAAAGGCCGCTTAAGCCTTTCTGGGGCAGAAGTTATGGCAACCGATCTTAGAGCCTCTGCTGCATTAATTATTGCAGGACTAGTTGCAAAAGGGGTAAGCACAATTGACCGTATCTATCATTTAGATCGTGGCTATGAAAATATTGAGTCGAAGTTGTCCAAGTTAGGCGGTTCTATTGAACGTAAGACTATAAAGGTTAAGTAGCAACTTCTATACGATTTCGTCCATTCTCCTTTGCTTTGTAGAGCCCTTTATCTGCTTGAGCAAATATTTTTTCCAATGAGTTATCCACTTTTGTCAATGTAGCGACCCCTATGCTGACAGTAAACTTTATAATAGTCCCATCAATTGAGAGAGGAGAATTTGCAACTAGTTTTAAAAGCCGACCTAGTAATATGATTGCATCTTGTAATTGAGTCTCTGGCAAAAGCATAGCAAACTCTTCACCACCTACTCTTCCAATAATATCAGAGGAGCGGATCATCGAAGTAGCAAGCTTTGCAAACGCTTTCAATACTTGATCGCCTGCTGGATGACCATAGGTATCATTAACTACCTTGAAATGGTCAATGTCTAGCATGGCAAATGACATTGGATGACCATAGCGGATCGAACGGTGTACTTCCGCTCTCCCTCTCTCGAAAAAATGACGCCTATTAATGAGATCTGTTAATGCATCTACTTGAGTTAACTTTTTAAGTTTAGCTTCTCTTGCTTTCCGCCTACTGATATTGCTTAGTGTCCCAACAATCAGATCTTCACCATCTGATTGATCGTTGTGATATAAAACTAGGTTGGCCAAAAACCAACTGGTACTCAAATCTTTCTTCTTTAAGGTAATCTCGACATTGCGAGGCTGTCCATCCGTACTGATTACTTTATCAAACAGTAGCTGCTTGTATGCAGGATCGGGAAATATATCCATTATATTAGAACCGATAAGCTGCTCAGGCAAAAATCCTAACTGATCAAAGACTGACGCTGAAACAAAATTTATAATCCCATTTAATTTAAGTCTGATATAGATTGATGGAAGAGTCTCAATCATACCTTTATAGTCTATATCTGAATCTTTAAGATCCCGTTTCAACTTATATTCCGTAAATTAATTATTAATCAAAAATATTTCTACTATCTTCTGGCTCCAAAGTGGAATCGTCTTCTCCTAGCTCATTGAGAGTATCAAAATATAACTCAGAAATCCTTGCTCTTAGTGACTTAATATTAAATCGATCAATTAGATCATACATTTTAGGGTCAATAAAATTAGTAGTCTGAATCTCATCAAATCTTCGTATCCCATAGTTACTATCACTTAAGTAGTAGGGCATCACCTCTGACTCCCCTTTTTGAAACGCTTCATAAAGGTTGTACGCTTTAAGATATGCTATGCCACATTCTATATATAATGGCCGTACACCACGAAGATATCTAGAAAATGGTTCACTAATGATTTTTTTAGTTGGGCTCTCTTTTAACCCATGATGAAAGAGAAGCTCCTTAAAATATCTTGCCGCTCCAATCTTACCTGATTCAAAATTATTTCGCTCTTCTCTTGCAAACCCTTCTGCAACAACAATCAAAGCATGATCTGCCCTGTTTAGCTGCTTACTAATATCGACTAAGACCCGTGCAGTGAAGCTAAAGCCAGGTAAAATTATAAGATGCGCCCTTGCTGATGCTCCTGCCATTAATGCATGTTTACCAGAATCGCGACCCATCATCTCTAGGATATATACCCTCTTATGGGTATATGCATCGTCAAACAGCCCTCTGGCAATTTTGGCTCCCTCTTCGGCCCCTGTAAAATGTCCAACCGAAATATCACCATAGATGTCACTATCAATCGAAACATTTAAAAATCCGATCTGAACATTAGGCAACTTATTAATTAATGTTTTTATCCCTTCAAATGTACCATTGCCACCAACTGCAATAAGATGAGAAAACTCATGCTCTTTAATATACTCAACCGCTGCATCCTGTTTGGACTCATCGTTAAACTCTGGATAGCGCTCTGATCTAAATTCGCTACCTGGCTGATCAACATATCGATATAAAGAGCGTGTAGGAACTCCGCGAGAGTTTAATCGCCAACTCTGGCGACGACTCATCACAAGCCGTATAAGACGCTCATCTGCCACATGATCACCAGTTAACGATCTAAAGCCTTCAAATGCAGCGTAGACCTTATAGCCTCGTTTATCACCCTCTTCTGTGAGCGATGTTGCAATTGCTGTGTAGCCAGGTGAGTTACCACCATCGAATACTAAAAGAACTTTATTCCCACTTGCTGTCATTCTTTACCTAACTATATATATCTGTTCTGTACGATTATTATACTGCCATAGTTGAAATATTTTACTTTTAACTATATAACCTTCTGCTCTCAATAATAAAACTAGTTACCAGCGAACAGCTTCTGGTTAAATTTTTTATGCCTTAGGTTGAAAAACTTGCATCAGGATTTGTTATATCCAATATGGTAGATTCATCCTCTAATGCTTTGATCTGGATCGCCTTCATTGACTGAGCATGAAATGAGTTTCGAATATCAATAGATCGTGCACTATAACT
>JBLYYQ010000122.1:0-17233 GCA_048550035.1 Nitrospinota bacterium | reverse complement strand
CTAAAGTAGACTCTAAAGAGATCCTACCTCTATAATTTGACTGGAGGTAGGATCTAAATATTATTTACTTTTTTTAGATTTTGCCTTCTTCAGATCGGCTATAAACTTATCTAACTTGATCCCATGCATATTCGCACCCCATTCAAGGCTTTCATGCTCTCGACCTTGGCAAGCAGCACAACCCATATCGTATAATGCAAAGACTCTTGAAGCATTTGGGACATTCTTTAAGATATCGCCAATTTTGCTATTTTTATCAATTTTTGTCATAAAATGACCTTAAAATTTAATTTAATTTATAATTTATCTTTTATATTGCAGATATTATGCTAAACTTCATCCTGACTCAAAACAATTATTTTTTTAGATGGAGTAGAAAGTGGCGAAGATTTGTGAAATCTGTGGTAAAAAGCCTATGTTTGGTAACAACATAAGTCATGCCCATAATGTTACCAAGAGAAAGTGGAATCCTAATCTTAAGAAAGTACGGCATCAGTTGCAAAATGGATCTGTTAAAAAGATAACTATCTGTACTCAATGCCTGAAGTCGAATAAGATTGTAAAACCTACTATTAAGACTGCAATCTCTACTAAAGCTGCAGGGCTTTCTATTACAGCTTAGCTTCTATTATAACTGCCAAACTTTTAGTAGCAGTTAGAATCCAAAACTGGCAAATAGTAACTAGCCAGTTGGCAATCAGGATAATTTCATATCAACTTGTAGAAAAAAATTGCAATTTTCCTCTAATTGATTTACCCTGCAAGCCAGTTTAAATATATATATTATAAAGCTACTGCAGTAGCGTTATATAGTGGAAAGGACTTATGAAATTGCGTCTTATCGGAATGGCACTACTACTTGTAGCTGTTGCCTATTTGGGAATCAACTCTTTTCAGAATGTTGCAATCACTGATAATAATAATGACTCAGGTCATGACCACAACCATTTGGAAGAAGATGATGAAAACAAAGCGGTTGCAAAATTTGACTTAGGAAGTGATCTTAAAGGTAAAAAAATGTCCAATGAAGATTTTGAAAAACTAATTGCTGATACACCGGAACATATTGCTGATATTGATGGAAAGCTGATTAATAACAGACGATATATCCGAATTTTGAAACAGTTCCAAGAAGAGCTACTAAGATCAAATCAGCAGATATCAGTTGAGCATTTTGAAATGCAGCGTAAAAATATAGCAACCTCAATTATTGAGCAGCAGCTTTTATTAATCTACGCAGAAAAAGCAGATCTAAAGCTAGATCAAGCAGCTGTTGAATCAGAGCTTGCCGCCATAAAAAATAGCTTCCCGTCAGAAGAATTATTTGAAAATCGATTAGTGGCTCTTGGACTTACCAAAGAACTCTTAAGAGATGAGGTCACAGAAAATTTTATCGCAAAACAGTATGTGGATGAATTCTTTTTCAAGAAAGTAACTATTACTCAAAAAGCAGTCCGAGATTACTATGATCAATCACCACCTGAGATTAAAAATGAAGAACAAGTTCAAGCATCTCATATATTGGTTAAGCTCTCAGCTCATGCCACAGAAAAAGAGACAGAAGAGGCATTAGCAAAAATTGAGAATATTAAAAAAATGATCGAAGGTGGTAAAGACTTTGCCGAAATTGCTAAACAAGAGAGTGATGATCCAGGTAGCAAAGGAAATGGTGGTGATCTTGGGCTCTTTGGGAAAGGAGCGATGGTCAAAGAGTTTGAAGATGCTGCATTTAATACAGCGGTCGGACAACTATCTGATATAATAAGAACCAAGTTTGGATTTCATATCCTTAAAGTTTATAAAAAAGAGCCTGCCTATACCAAAGCTTATAGCGAAGTCAAAGATAGTATTGAAACGAAATTGAAAACGGTTGAAGTTCAATCTAGGCTAAAGAAGTTATTGGATGAAAAACTAAGATCGCCAGGTGTGAAAATCTTTATTTGAGCACCTCTCGTGCCCAGTGAAGTGCGGCCTCTTTTGCTTTTTTGCCTGCGACCATCCTTGCTAGCTCTTTAACTCTATCGTCATACTCTAGCTCTTTGATAGTAACTTTGGTTCTATCCTTACTAGCAACTTTTTCAACGACAAGATGATTGTCAGCAAATCTTGCAACCTGAGCTAGGTGTGTAACACAGATTACCGATCTATTTTTTGCTAACTCTTTTAGCTTAGTACCAATTTTATCACCGGTTGCGCCACCTACTCCTGAATCAATTTCATCAAAGATTATTGTTGAGCCTTGCTGATAATCTGCCAACAGACTTTTGATCGCAAGCATCGCACGTGATATTTCACCTCCTGATCCAATTTTAGAAAGTGGTCGCAACATTGCACCTGGATTAGCTGAAAAAAGCATCTCAGCTGCGCCAATCCCATTTTCGCTCATCTTTAATGGTCGATTATCTTTGATTGCAAAACTCTGCTCATCATCTTGGTAGGTAAACTGAAACTCAATTCTCGCTTTATCTATATCTAACGATGCTAACTCTTTTTGAATCTTCCCTGCATAATTAATTGCACCTTGTTGACGCTTCTGATCTAACTCAATCGCAAGTTTTGCAGCCGCTCTTCCAAACTTTATAAGATCTAATTCTAACTGCTCAAGATTGGAACTATCAAACTCTAGATGGTCAAGCTCTTTTTTAGCTCTATCGTAAAATTCCAAAACCTCCTCTAGAGTCTGACCATACTTTCGCTTCAAGTCATATATCCCAGATAGCCTCTCTTCAACTTCAATTAACCTATCAGGCTCAATCGCCAATGATTCACCATATGAACGAAGTTCAAGTAGCGTCTCATCCATCATAAGTAAAAGCTCGCTAAACGGTCTACTTGCAGACTCAACGGTAGGGTCAATCTGGCTCATTTTGTCAAATAAGATTTTCACTCTATTTATAGAATCTACAACCGGATACTCACCTTGCTCTAATATCTGCTCAATTAGATTAGTGAACTCTAGCAATTCTTTTAAGTTTCCTAACCGTTTTTGCTCAGCTTCTAAGGTATGATCTAATCCTATAGATAAGTTTGCAGATTCGATTTCGTTAATTTGATACTTTAAAGTTACAATATTTCGTTCAATTTCCGACTTTTTTTCATTAAAACTATTAAACTTTTTTAACGCATTCTTATACTTGGCAAAGATTTTTTGATACTTCGTAAATAATTGATTCACTCCGATAAACTGATCTAAAAGTTCCATGTGAGATTTGGTATTAAAGAGCGTCTGAGTTTCATTTTGACCATGGATATCAACTAAAGCAAGTCCCACCTTTTTTAGCTGTAAAACAGTTGCCATCTCACCATTAATGTAAGATCGATTTTTACCCTCCTTTTGAATAATTCTTTTAAGAATCAGAGGTTGATCTTCTAAATTGGTATTAAATCCTTCGTTGGCTAATATTTTGAGAACTTCTGAATTGTTGGTGATATCAAATGCAGCTGAAATTATCGTCTCTAATTTACCTGTTTGAACTACATTCTGAGTTGCCCTCTCGCCTAGAACTAATTGAGCCGCCTCAACTACTAACGATTTGCCAGCACCAGTTTCGCCAGTTAAGGCAGTAAATCCAGATTTGAATTGAATCTTTGCTCGATCTACAATTCCAAAATTTTCAACGATTAGTTCTGTTAGCATGCAAAAACTATCTTTCGGCTCACTTGGGATCTCCATTTTTTAGCTTAGCACCCCAGTTGAGCTTGCTTCTTAAAAGGTGAAAGTAATCAAAATCCTTTCGAAGTATTACCCTAGCAAATTTAGAAGATTTCGTCACCAAGACAGTATCTTCGCTAGTAATATCAAACTGTCGTTGACCATCAAAAGTTAAGACAGAATGATCTTCCATACTTTTTTCGATTATGCTAATCTCTATTTTCACATTATCAGGAATAACAATCGGTCGATTGCTAAGAGTGTGTGAGCAGATCGGATTAATGATAAGTCCGTTAAGGGCAGGATATGCGATTGGTCCATTTGCTGATAAGTTATAGGCAGTTGAGCCAGTTGGAGTTGTGACAATCAGACCATCGGCAGTATATACATTAACAAACTGTTGATTAATTGATAGAGTAAGATCCATCATCCTTCGACTGGTACCACGATGAATCACAATATCATTTAATGCCTGATCAGTAATAATCGACTCTCCTTGACGGTGTAGAGTCGCCTGGAGCATCATTCTATCTTCATAGATATAATCATCATCTATAACCTCGTTAATCCGATCAAGAGCATCCTCTAAATCAAATTCGGTCAAAAATCCAAGTCCCCCAAGATTGATACCTAAAATCGGAACTTCATTACGATTTAGCAGACTTGTCCCATGTAAAAATAGACCATCACCTCCTAGTACAATCAGTAACTCAGACTCGTTCGCAAAAGTATCCCGGCTGACATATTCTTGGAAATCAATATCTTTAGCATTCTCTTGCTCAACTAAAACATTAAACCCACGATTTTTTAGATATTTTAAAATCAGATAAAAACCGTTAGTCGCCTTAGGTGAACCCTTTTTTACAATCAGCCCTATATTTTTCATTTGCCCCTACTATTTAGTACAATAGATCTATGGTATCACAAGAAATTAATATTTAAAAAAAGGTTAGATTAATTTAGACTGAAGATTGTGTCTTATAAGAAAAATTTTAAAATTAGAGTATTATTATTGCAGATAGTACTCGCAAGCGGACTATCATTGGGTAGCATCGGTTGTGAAACTGTGCCTAAAAATCAACCTGCGCTCTATAACTTAGATAAAGCTAATAATTATTATGCACGCTCTAGGTTTGTCATTGCCGCCGATCTATATCGTAAAACATTAACAGCTACCCCTAAATCCAAATATAGACAAGATGCTCTATTAGGACTTGCCGATTCGCTCTATAAGAGTAAAGAGTATTTTGAAAGCTCACTTAATTATATTAAATTTCTCACACTCTATCCGTTAAGCAATTCAAGTAGCCATGCAACATTCTATCTAGGAATGTGTCAATATTTCGAGGCAGGAGACGCAGAGCGAGATCAGACAAGTGCCCTAAAAGCTATTAACACATTTACAACTTTATTGAATAAGCATGGCGACTCTTCATTTGCACCATATGCAATAAAGTATAGAGCAGAGCTAAGAAAACGTTACGAAGCTTATCTATTCACAGTTGCAAACTTTTATTATAGGGTTGATAAAAATATCTCAGCAATTGGTCGCTTTAAAGATTATATAAAAAATTATCCTCGCTCCAAAAGAGTGCCAGAGGCATATTATAAGATTGCAAGCTCATATTATAAAGAGAGTGCATATCGAAAAACAGCTGCCACATTAACAATGTTGATAGAGAGCTATCCTGACTCAAAATGGAGTAAAAAAGGGATTGAATTATCATCATTGTTAAAACTCCAGAGTTATTAGTTCCAATAAAGTCAGAGATAAAGTCGACCGTATGAGCAAATCAATTGTAATAAAAGGTGCAAGAGAACATAACCTGCAAAATATCAACCTCAAGATTCCGCGAGATAAACTGGTAGTTATAACAGGTCTATCAGGTTCTGGTAAATCATCACTTGCCTTTGATACGATCTATGCAGAAGGTCAACGCCGTTATGTAGAATCGCTCTCATCTTATGCGCGCCAGTTCCTAGAGAGGATGGATAAGCCAGATGTAGATCATATAGAAGGTCTCTCACCTTCAATTGCAATTGAACAGAAAAGCGCGTCTAAAAATCCTAGATCAACGGTCGGGACAGTAACGGAAATATATGATTACTTACGATTGCTATACGCTAGAGCTGGTAAAGTAAACTGTAAGAACTGTGGCAAGCCAATAAGCTCTATGACCGCATCTCAGATGAGAGATGTCATTTTAAAGCTCCCTTCAAAAAGTAAAATTGAACTTTTATCGCCAATCATAAGAGGGAAAAAGGGTGAATTCAAGATTGCACTTGATAATATCCGTGCCAAAGGTTTTGTGCGAGCTAGAATTAATGGTCAACTTCATGATTTAGGGGATGATATAACGCTTGATAAAAATAGAAAACATAATATCGAAATCGTAGTCGATCGACTAAAGCTAAGTGATAAAATTCATGAGCGATTGCAAGATTCAATCGAGCTTGCATTAAAAACATCTGGAGGGACTCTTATCCTTGTATCAGATACGAATGAAACAGTTTTTTCAGAACAGTTTAGCTGTCCTGATTGTGAAATAAGCTATCCTGAGATAGAACCTCGTATGTTTTCGTTTAATTCACCATCTGGAGCATGTTCATCATGCTCAGGACTTGGTTCTCTCTACCTAGTATCAGAAGATTTAGTAGTGGCTGATCCGTCTCTTTCTATAAGCAAAGGTGCGCTTAAACCATTTTCTAAAACAAGTTCAAACTATATCTATAGTATGATTAACTCGCTTGCCACTCATTATAAATTTTCAGTTACGAAGCCATTTAAGAAATTAAGCCAAAAGGTAAAATCTACTATATTTTACGGCTCACCAGATCAGATAAAGTTTAATATCAAAGGTAAACGGATGAGTCACTCTTATAAAGATAAGTTTGAAGGGGTTATAACAATCCTAACTAGACGATATAATGAGACTGGCTCACAACTTATCCGAGACGAGATCGAAAAATATATGCGAATCGAGAAATGTGCGAGCTGTAATGGTGCAAGGCTGAAGGAAGAATCGCTCAATGTAATAATAGGTGATAAAAATATTTTAGAGTTTACCCAACTTTCAATTGAAACAGCGCTTGATTTTATATCTAATCTAAAACTCTCTGATAAGCAGTTTCAGATAGCAGAAGGGATAATAAAAGAGATCCGTCACCGTTTAGAATTTTTAAATAATGTCGGACTATCGTATCTAACATTAGATCGAGCAGCCGCTACACTCTCAGGTGGTGAGTCGCAGCGGATTCGTCTTGCAACCCAAATAGGATCTGCCTTAATGGGAGTTTTATATGTCTTAGATGAACCATCGATCGGGTTGCATCAAAAAGATAACCAGAAGCTGATTAAAACATTACTTGCGATGCGTAATCTCGGGAATACAGTATTAGTAGTAGAACATGATAAAGAGACAATATTAGCATCGGATTACCTTATTGATTTAGGACCTGGCGCTGGAGTACATGGTGGGAATGTTATTTATGCTGGTCCAACGGGTAAAGTGGCGGATGCAAAAAAATCAATCACCGGTCAGTATCTATCTGGCAAAAAAAATATATTGCTCCCATCAAATAGACGGGCTCTAAATAGTAGATATGTAACAATTCAAGATGCAACAGCCAACAATTTAAAATCGATCAATGTAACAATTCCGATCGGACTGCTGACAGTAATAACTGGAGTATCTGGCTCTGGCAAATCGACATTAATGCGAGATATTTTATATAAAGGGTTGGGGCGATATTTTTTCAATAGCAAAGATGAGCCAGGTAGTCATAAGGCTATCTTAGGTCTAGAAAATATCGACAAAGTAATAAACATAGATCAAAATCCGATTGGACGGACACCCCGTAGCAACCCAGCAACCTATACGAAAGTTTTTGGTCATATTCGAGAGCTATTTGCAACATTGCCTGACTCTAAACGATTAGGATATAAAGCAGGTCGGTTCTCATTTAATGTAAAAGGGGGACGATGTGAAGCATGTCAAGGTGACGGAGTAGTCAAGATAGATATGAACTTTTTGCCAGATATATTTGTAAAGTGCGATATATGCAATGGTAAGCGCTTTAGTCCTACAACCTTGAACATAAGATATAATGGTAAAAATATTGCAGAGATACTAGAGATGACAGTAGAGGAAGGGCTCCTATTTTTTAGAAGCCATCCTAAAATCAAAAAGATTTTGACAACATTGAACGATGTAGGGCTAGAATATATCAAACTAGGACAGAATGCGACTACATTGTCAGGTGGTGAAGCTCAACGTATAAAACTCTCAAGAGAGCTTGCCAAAAGAGCGACAGGTCGGACATTATATTTATTAGACGAACCGACAACTGGTCTACATTTTGAAGATATTAAGAAACTCCTTGTAACTATTAATCGGCTAGTCGACAGTGGCAACACTGTTTTGATAATTGAGCATAACTTAGATGTAATCAAAACTGCTGATTATATTATAGATTTAGGTCCAGAAGGGGGCGATAAAGGAGGAGAAATAGTTGCATCTGGCACCCCTGAGGAGGTTGCCAAGTCAAAAATGAGTCATACAGGTAAAGCTTTACTTGATGAGTTTCGTTATTTGAAGAAATTAAAAAAATAAGAGTCTTGTCTATAGAGTGAAATTTTTTTAATATCTACTATGCGAGTTAAACAATTTAGTCAGGATCGATTTTAGTTAATGAATAATCATAGCACCTTAGTTCTGATTCCTGCCCGTTTTGGATCAACGAGACTCAAAGGTAAGCCACTTCGTCTCTTAAATAATCGCCCATTAGTTTTGTCCGTTGCAGATATGGCATCTAAAATCAAATCAGTCGATAAAATTATTATTGCAACCGATCATGAAAAGATATTCAATATTGTAACAAACGAAGGATTTGAGGCAGTGATGACATCTCCTTTGGCAAAATCAGGGACCGATCGGATAGGTGAGGTTGCACGCAAATATAAAGATTCACAATACATAGTAAATCTTCAATCTGATGAGCCATTTTTCAACCCAGCCGACATTGAGAGGGCTTTGCGAAAGATGAAAAAGAATGATTCTTGTAATGTTGCATCTCTCTATTATAAAAGTGGTCCTCAGATCCTAAACGATAAAAATATTGTTAAAGTAGTAGTCGATAAAAACAGTTATGCCCTATATTTTTCAAGAGCGCCAATACCGTATGATAGAGATGGTGATGCGTTAGAAATACCGATATACAAACATATAGGTATTTATATTTATCGGCGTGATTATTTAATGAGATTTTTAAGGTTAAAAGAGAGTACTCTTGAGAGAGTTGAAAAATTAGAACAGCTTCGTATATTAGAAGATGGCGAAAAAATATTTATGATTGAATCAAAGAGTGACTCGATCGGGATAGATACAGAAACTGATTTGAAAAATGCAAATAAACTTAGACGATGAAAGAATTAAATGACTAAATATGTTTTTGTAACAGGTGGAGTATTATCATCATTAGGGAAAGGGATAGCAGCAGCATCGCTTGCAACATTGTTAGAGGCACGAGGCTACAAAGTGACATTGATGAAATTAGATCCATATATCAATGTTGACCCTGGCACAATGTCCCCATTTCAGCATGGAGAAGTTTTTGTGACAGAAGATGGAGCAGAGACCGACCTTGACCTAGGTCATTATGAACGATTTATCAATGTTAAGATGGGGAAGAAAAATAATGTCACTGCAGGCTGGATCTATAACAATGTTATCTCCAAAGAGCGAAAAGGAGAATACCTCGGGGCGACTGTTCAGGTTATCCCTCATATCACAGATGAGATAAAATCAAGGCTACAAGAGGTTGGCAAGAATATGGAAGTTGTCGTCTGTGAGATAGGTGGTACTGTTGGTGATATAGAATCGCTCCCGTTTTTAGAGGCGATGCGACAGTTTCGATTTGATATTAAATCGAACAACTGCTGTTTAGTTCATGTCACTTTAGTTCCATATCTAAAGAGCTCCCACGAATTCAAAACCAAGCCGACTCAACATTCAGTAAGAGCATTACTTGAGACAGGAATCCAACCTGATATTATATTATGCCGTACTGAAAAGCAGCTAGACGATACATTAAAAAATAAGATTGCACTCTTTTCTAGTATCCCAGCTGAACAGGTAATCTCGGCAGTCGATGTAAAATCAATTTATGAAGCACCCTTAAAACTAGCCGAAGAAAAGTTTGATCTGCAGGTCTTAAATGCAATTAATCTGGAGCCAAAAACTCAAGATATAACAGAGTGGCGCAACTTAGTTAACCTAATAAATAAAGAGAAACCAACTGTTAAGATTGCAGTTATCGGCAAATATGTTCGCCTCTCAACTGAAGCATACAAATCATTAACAGAGGCTTTAATCCATGGTGGATTATCAAACAGTGTCGATACAGAAATATTTTGGATTAACTCAGAAGATATAACAGAAAAGAAAGTAAGCCAACACCTTCTTGGAATGGATGGAATATTAGTACCTGGTGGATTTGGCGAACGAGGGTTTGAGGGTAAATTAAT
Source organism: Nitrospinota bacterium (assembly GCA_048550035.1). GTDB lineage: Bacteria > Nitrospinota_A > UBA7883 > UBA7883 > JBLYYQ01 > JBLYYQ01. The sequence goes on along the minus strand of JBLYYQ010000122.1, from coordinate 7,055 downwards.
TGCTACTAGATTTGCACGTGAAAAGAATATCCCATTCTTTGGCATCTGCCTAGGGCTGCAATGTGCTGTAATTGACCTTGCAAGGCATCAATTAAATATTGAAGCTGCAAGTAGTGAAGAGTTTGATCCTAGCTCAAAAAATCATATCATTCACTTTATGACAGACCAATCAGATAAGATGAAAAAAGGTGGCACTATGAGGTTAGGTTCATACCCCACTCGGCTTCGAAAGAATTCGCTTGCATATAAAGCGTACAAGAAGTTAAACATCATAGAACGCCATCGACACAGATTTGAATTTAATAATAGTTATCGAATGGCATTTGAGGATGCAGCCATACTCTTTTCAGGTCTGTCGCCAGATGGCGCGTTAGTAGAGATTGTAGAGATCCCAAATCACCCATGGTTTGTAGCGGTCCAGTTTCATCCTGAATTCAACTCAACGCCAAGAAACCCACACCCTCTATTTAGAGATTTCATTAAAGCGGCCATCTCCAGTAGCTCTCTAGTATAAGCTAATCAGCCTGAAGCCTAATTTCAAGAGCTATTGAGATTAAAAATGAAGATTCTAATCTGAGTTTAAAATGGCACCAGTTGCCGCAGATGAAACAAGTTTGCGATATCTTGCAAGTACACCTGTAACAGCTTTTATCTTAGGTTGGCGCCAATTTTTTTTCCTCTTAGCAAGCTCACTCTTGGAAACCAGTAGATTCAATGATCGATTCGGTATATCAATATCAATTTTATCACCATTTTTAATGAGCGCAATGACTCCACATTCTAAGGCTTCAGGTGAGATATGGCCAATGCAAGGTCCTCTCGTACCACCTGAGAATCGACCATCTGTTATTAATGCCACATCCTCGCTTAACCCCATACCTGATATAGCCGCAGTAACTGATAGCATCTCTCTCATTCCAGGTCCACCTTTTGGTCCTTCATATCGAATAACCACAACATGACCTTTTTTGATTTTACTGTTCATTACAGCATCCATTGCAGCTTCTTCTGAATTAAAGCAGACCGCTTTACCTACAAATTTCATCATCTTTTCTGCTACTGCAATCTGTTTAACAACCGATCCGAGCGGAGCAATGTTACCTTTTAAGATGGCAATTCCACCCTCTTTCCTAAACGGTTTGTTTGCTGGACGGATGACATCTGGATTACCATTGATAGCCTTATCTGCTATCTGATGAATTGTTAAACCACTTAATGTCGGATTATCCTTTAACTTATGTTTTAACTCTTTCATAACAGCAGGGATCCCACCTGCATACTCTAGATCCTCAATGAAATCTTCTCCGCCAGGTCGAAGTGAACAGATCTGAGGTGTGGTTTTACTAAGTTTGTCAAAAAGCTCGATTCCACCCTTAACAGCTGCCTCTTTTGCAATTGCAGGTATATGGAGTGCAGTATTAGTTGAGCCGCCAAGTGCAAGATCAACTCTGATTGCATTTTCAAATGCGGCTTGAGTCATAATATCTCTTGGCTTAATATCCTTTTTGATTAAATCACAAATCAAGACCCCAGATTCATAACCGATTCTCCGTTTTTTAGCTGAGACCGCTAATGCAGTTGCACATCCAGGGATAGACATCCCCATAGATTCTGTAACGCATGCCATTGTATTTGCCGTATACATACCTGAACAAGAACCAGGACCAGGGCAAGCCTCTTTCTCAAGATTACTTAACTCATCTACTGTCATTTTCCCAGCTTGAACCATCCCAACCGCCTCAAATGTGTCACGAACAAGTGAACGGCGCTGATTCTTATACATTCCTGCCATCATAGGTCCTGCAGTCACTACTACGGCCGGAATATTTACTCTCGCAGCTGCCATCATCATTCCAGGGGTAATCTTGTCACAATTTGTTAACATTACCATCCCATCAAATGCATGCGCTAAGAGAACACACTCAATCATATCTGCTATTAAGTCTCTTGTCGGCAGAGAATAACGCATCCCCTCATGACCCATTGCAATTCCATCACAGACGCCAGGAACACTTGATAAAAATGCTTGTCCACCTCCTGAATGAATTCCTTTTTCAATTGCACGCTCTAAGTCCCTGAATCCTATATGTCCAGGAATTATATCGCTAAAAGATGAAATAACAGCAACAAATGGATTCTTCATCGATCTCTCGGTTAAGCCAGTTGCGTAAAGCAATGATCTACATGGAGAACGTTCAATCCCTTTTTTTATTCTATCACTTTTCATAGTTATCTCTTATTTTTCTATTTTTGGTTTTGTTTTATTATGATTCTATTCTACCCTTTTTATTAACTAGCTACTTTTATTTTTTGATTATATGACTGATAAAACCGATTTGCTCATTAAACTCTTGCAAGAGTTTAGTGCTAACTCTAACGATCAGCAAAAATTGAGAAGTAGTGATTATGAACTTCAACATTTAATTGATCGCATTATCTATAAGCTTGTAAGTCAAACTAGCAAGGATAATAATCAGTCTAGCAACTCTATCTTTGGTGAGCTAGACCTGCCTGGACCAGCACTTTTGAGAGCATATAAAATTTCGATCAAGGCTAACTCAATTGGATTTGATTGGCCTGATCCTCACTCATCATTTGCAAAAACGAAGGAAGAGTTAGAAGAGTTCGAAAGTGCGATCAAAAGCAACAATCAAGGGGATATTGAAGATGAATTTGGCGATCTCCTGTTTTCATTAATAAATACCGCAAAATTTTTCAAAATTAATCCAGAGGAAAGCTTGAATAAAAGTTTAGATAAATTTTTACGCCGATTCCGATTCTTAGAGCAGAGCGTCTCCAATGACAAACTAACTCTCAAAGAGCTTTCGCTAGATCAATTAGATAGATATTGGGAAAAAGCTAAGGAGATGGAATGTGATTAGTAAGTTGAAAATCAATATCTACTACGAAGATACTGATGCTGCAGGATTAGTCTACTATGCAAATTACCTAAAATATTTTGAGCGAGCAAGAACTGAATATTTTAAAATCAGAGGATTCAATCCATTTCAGTTAGCAAATAATGGGATTCTATTTGTAGTTCAAAAAGCGTCGATAGAGTATAAATCGGCAGCTAGGCTTGGTGACACTATCAAGGTTGAAACCTCAATTCTTAAAATCAGAGGTGCAAGAGTTATCTTTGGATACAGGGTAATTTTAGAGCAACAAGAGAGACTTATAGTTACCGGCAGAACAGATTTAGCATGTGTAACTAATGATATGAAACCACAACGGATCCCTGATAAAATCGTTACTATATTAGAGCAGAACAGTTAAACATCATAGTAACTTGCTCAATTACCGACCATCATCACTGCCTCATTTGGTCTAACTATATGTGTGGATAGTTTCAGCTCTTGCCGACTGACACCTAGTGCTAATGCAACTAGCTGAGGCAAATGCAAGATTGGTAATTTAAATTTCTTCCCTCGTAGGCTCTCATGGTCTGGCTGATAGGCATCTAAGCTAAGCTGACACAATGGACAAGGAGTAACTAAAATATCTGCTCCATTTGATTTTGCACCCTCAACCGCATTAGCACCTAATTTAAGTGCATTTAACTTGTTCATCATAACAATCGGGAATCCACAACATTTTAATCGCTCTTCATACTCAACAGGTTCTCCTCCTAGCGCTCTGATAATTTTTTCTAATTCATCAGGGTTATCAGGACGCTCTACATCGCTTGATTCATGAGGACGAAGAGTATAGCAACCATAAAATGGTGCAACTTTAAGCCCTTTCAATGGATTTGTCACCAACTTCTTTAGCTTCTCTAATCCAAAATCGTGTAGTAAAAGATAATAGAAGTTATGGACTTCCAAATTGCCACTAAATCTTATGTTGGAGCTCTTTTCAAGCTGATCATTAACCTTATTTAAATATTCTTTATCCTCTTTGAATTTTAAGAGTGCTTTGCTATGGACACCTTGACATGTTGCACAGATATTCATTATTGGCAGTGATAGCTTTTCTGCTAATGCAAATGTTCTTGCATTGAGTATATCTGCGACCATCGGATTATCTTCACTTATAACACCAGCACCACAACAGGCAGCATCGGTCATTTCATGCAGAGTGATCCCAAGCTTCTTCGCAACAAGTTTTACTGCTATTAATAGCTCTTTTCCTGCTCCTTTGGCAACACAGCCTGTGTAAAGTGCGTATTTCATTTTCGCAACTCCTCAAAATTGGCAAATATATTTCTTATCTCTTCGCTTCGATCAATGGAGTGTGGAATAATTGGTGGGTTTTTGCCCCGCATTAACATCCTTAATCCTACCGGCATCAAACCTATAATCTCCACAATATTAAAAAATCCAACCGACCTTACTGGCACATAGTTTTCATCTAATAACCCTCTTTTGCCAACAGTCTCCCTAAACGCCAATGCATGTCTTGCTCCATTGCTATTGGTTGTCCCTTTGGCCATTGCCTCTGTTTTAATCTCTTCTATTCTAGCTAACGGTTTAGTTTCAGTCGGACAACGTGTGGAACATTCTGCACAATGAACGCAGTCCCAAACACCTGCATCATCGGTAATCACTCGCAATCGACTATAAGTCTGACTATCTCTTGAGTCAAAGATAAATCGATGTGCCTTTGCTAATGTGGCAGGACCTAGAAATTTTGGATCAACCTCTAATACATTGCAGTCTGAAAAACAGGCGGCACATAATATACATGTCGTTGGCTTATCAATCTTTAAAAAATCAGAGTTGGTCTGCAGTCGCTCTAGCTCTGGTTCATCTGAACTAGATGGCTTAAGATATGGTACTATCTTCTCTAACTTATCAAAAAATGGATCAAGATCAACTACCAAATCTCGAATCAGTGATGCATTCCCTATTGGTGCTATCTCTATTTGACCATCAACCACTCGATCATTTACCTGTGTCTTGCAAACTAAAGTAGCTTTCCCATTAATTCGCATCGTACATGACCCACAAATAGCAGAACCACAAGAGTACCTATGTGCAATTGTCTGATCTTGCTCCCACTTTATCTTATTAATACAGTTAAGAATTGTGTCACCTGGCTCTACCATCAAATCGTATTCTGCAAATCTACCCAACGGTTCTTCTTCAGGGTTATGTCTGAAAATCTTAAACTTGACTTTGTTTGACATTAGTATTTTCTCTCCTCCGGTTGATATTTAGTGATCCTAACATCTTTGTATTTTAGCTTGATACCATCATCTGATTCCTTAAACGCTAAAGTATGTGCAAGCCACTTTTCATCATCGCGAGTTGGAAAATCATCGCGAGCATGGGCTCCACGCGATTCTTCACGTGCTAGCCCTCCTTCAACAATTATCTGAGAGTATTCCAACATATTAGAAAGCTCCAACGCCTCTTGAAGATTGGTGTTAAAGGTCGGTTTTTTATCATCAACCCTAATGTTTTTGAACCGTTCCCTCAATTTAGCGATTTTTGATTTTGCTATTTCCATCTTACTTGCTGTGCGGTATACACCAACTTCAAGAGTCATCGTATCCTTTAATTCATTTCTGATCTCGTTAATCGACTCTTTTGCATCACTTTCATAAAGTTGAGCAATCTTACTTTGAGCCCCCTTGAGAATTGCTGATTCATCCAATGAACTAAAACTGTTCTTGTTGTTCGTTGCATCTTTTAATATCTGTTTGCCTGCTCGCCTCCCAAATACTAACGCATCAAGTAGCGAGTTAGTGCCGAGGCGGTTTGCCCCATGGACAGAAACGCAGGCACACTCTCCAGCCGCATAAAACCCTTTAACAATCTTACCCTTTTCGTCAGCTAATACTCTGCAAAAATTGTCAGACGGTATTCCACCCATCGAGTAGTGGGCTGTCGGCTGAATCGGGACAGGATCGGTGATCGCATCCACTCCAATAAAATCTTTCGCAAGTTGGTAAACCTGAGGTAGGCGTTCCATTATCTTTTCTTTTCCCAGATGGCGCAGATCTAACAATATATAATCTTTATTAGGACCAGCTCCTCGCCCCTCATTAATCTCTGTCTGTTCTGAGCGAGATACAATGTCTCTTGGACCTAACTCCATCTTGCTCGGGGCATATCTGGACATAAACCGCTCCATCTTGCCATTTAGTAGATAGCCTCCCTCTCCTCGGGCTGCTTCAGATAGGAGTATCCCATGTTTATAAAGACCTGTTGGGTGAAACTGGACAAACTCCATATCCATAAGTGGAAGACCAGCCCTGTATGCTGCCATAATACCATCCCCTGTGTTTGCAAAGGCATTTGATGTTATCTGAAACGCTCGTCCATAGCCTCCTGTTGCAAATAGAATCGATTTACCTTGAAATAGTTCTATCTTTCCGGTTCGTATATCCATAGCTGTCAGTCCAACGGTAGCTCCATCTTGCATTACAAGGTCCAACATATAGTATTCTGAGTATACACTCATATTCCCTTTATGCTTATACGACTGCTCAAACAAGGTATGCAGTAATGCATGACCTGTCCTGTCGGCTGAATAGCAAGAACGCTTATATGTATGGCCGCCAAATGCTCGTTGCGCTATTTTTTTCTCTTCGGTCCTAGAAAATGGGCAACCAAACTTTTCCATCTCATAGATAGCTTCAGGTGCATCTGAACAGAGTATTTCAGCTGAATCTTGGTCTGCTAAAAAATCTGAACCTTTCACTGTATCGTAAAGATGAGTCTCTATAGAATCTTCAGGATCAACATTCCCTAGCGCCGCTGCAACTCCACCTTGCGCCGCTCCTGAGTGACTGCGCGATGGATAAACTTTTGTGAGAATCCCTACATCAAGTTCGCCAACTAGTTCTATTGCCGCACGTAACCCTGCTAGCCCTGATCCTACTATTAGTACATCATGTGATCGCATGTTCCCCCTCTAGCTTTATGCAGTTTGATATTGCTATTATCTGACAATCTTAGCATGAGAAGAGTAAAAAACAAACTATAAATCTCTTGAAAAAAGTATTTAATAATGAAACGAGCCTGTTTAACCTAGAAAAGTATCTAACAGTACTTAAATCTACTGTTGCCAGATAAAGTTTACAATCAAAGAGAAACTTAAGCTGGTGG
>JBLYYQ010000121.1:0-2675 GCA_048550035.1 Nitrospinota bacterium | reverse complement strand
TCTAGTGCTGATGCGATGGGTATTAATGTCGAATGCAGGTATGATATTGGAGTTGCAGGAATCCATAGAGTCTTTGCATCGATAGATGTGATGAATAGTGCAGATGTAATTATTGTTGTTGCTGGAATGGATGGTGCATTGGCATCAGTTATTGGAGGGCTTACGAAAGTTCCACTCATTGCGGTTCCAACTTCAGTTGGATATGGAGCGGCATTTGGCGGAATATCTGCACTACTTGCAATGCTTAATTCTTGTGCGGCAGGGGTTGCTGTTATGAATATAGATAATGGGTTTGGTGCTGCTACCTTAGGATGCAAGATTATAAACTCAATATATAAAGAGCAATAAATTTTATGCCGATAGCGTTCGTTGATCCTATAGCTGGCATCTCTGGTGACATGATTATTGCCGCATTTATTGATGCAGGGCTCTCTGTTCCAAGATTACGCAAGGAATTAAAAAAGCTAAATCTCGATAACTTTCAGATTAGAGCTTCCAAAGTCAAGAGATCTGCCATTAGCGCAACTAAGTTTGATGTTGAGCTAAAAGGTAAGATAACAAAATTGCGTAGGTTAGAGGATATTCAGAAAATAATTAAGAAAAGCACCCTTTCTGATTACATAAAAACTAATGCAACAGATATTTTCATTAAATTAGCGCAAGCAGAAAGCACGGTTCATGGTATTTCGATGGAGAAGGTTCATTTTCATGAAATAGGTGCAGTAGATACGATTATCGATATTGTTTCGGCAACGATTGGGATGGAGTTTTTTGAAATTGATGAGTTGATCTCGTCGGCATTAAATGTTGGTTCTGGATCTATCACTATAGAGCATGGTAAGTTTGCGGTTCCTGCTCCTGCGAGCGCACTACTGCTTCAAGGCAAGCCTACCTATTCTGATGGGACATTAAAAGAGCTAGTAACACCAACAGGTGCTGCAATTTTAACACACTATGCAACTGAATTCAGTTTTCAGCCACTGATGGAAACGAGCCATATCGGATATGGAGCGGGGCTATATGATCTAGAATCCGTTGGCAATGTTTTGAGAATATTGATAGGAAACCGATTATATAGCCAGGAGGCTGATAGAGTAGTAGAGCTTGTTGCAAATATCGACAATATGAATCCAGAGCGATATGGTTATATATTCGATAAACTTTTTGAAGCCGGCAGCCTTGATGTAGTGCTAATCCCTTGTATCATGAAAAAAGGGCGCCCAGCTGTTATACTAAAGGTATTAGCAGCTCCGAGTGATACTGCAAAATTAGAAAAAATTATCTTCACCGAGACCACAACAATAGGGATAAGAAGATATTATGTTGATCGAAGCTTATTGAAACGTAAGATTGTAACTCTGAAAACAGAACATGGGGTAGTCAGGTTTAAGGAGGTATCATTAGATGGCAATAAAATTCGCTCGTTACCTGAACATGAGGATATTGTAAAAATCTCAAAGCGTGCAGAAATTAGCTATGCTGATGCTTATGAGTTGGCATTAAAAGAAAAGGAGAGGGTATGAAAAATAAGTCAAATACGAAGTTTAATGAGAGCGCACTAGAATTGTTGTACTGTCTAAAATGTAGGCAAGATGGAACACTTAGTATAGGAGAGAATGAACAAATCATCTGCAATCATTGTAAAGTATATTATGAAATAAAAGATGGCATCCCTGTCATGTTAGAAGATGAGGCGAAACCTTTAAGCGAATAACTATTGATGAGAACCGCTTGTAAGCTTTCGGCAGTAGTGATCTGTTTGAACGAAGAGGAGAAGATTGGTGATTGCCTAGATAGCCTTAGTTTTGCTGATGAGATTGTTGTTATAGATTCAGGTTCCAGCGATCAGACAGTTTCAATTGTTGAAAATAAAGGTGCAAGGCTAATCTATAACCGATGGAGAGGCTATGTTGATCAGAAGAATTTTGGAGTAGCCAAAGCAACCGGTGATTGGATACTGATTCTTGATGCAGATGAACGTATCTCAGAGAGTCTCAAGTCTGAAATCATATCAGTATTGAAAAACCCGACTGCAGACGGATTTTCAATTCCTAGACTTGTCTGGTATCTGAACCGTTGGATCCGTTATTCTGGCTGGTATCCTGCTAGAAAGATCAGGCTATTCAAAAAAGATAAAGGGATTCATACAGGCGATGATCAGCTACATGAAAAAGTCATCGTGAATGGTAAAGTTAAACAGTTGAATCACGATATTTATCACCTCTCATTCAATAATATCTCAGCACATCTTGATACCTTGAACCGCTTTACAGAAATCTCAGCTAACAGTAGGTTCGAAAGTGGCAAATCTACTTCAGTTACTTCTATTTTTACCCGCCCAATATTTACCTTTCTAAAAAGTTATTTTATCAAATTTGGATTTAGAGATGGTGTCGCAGGATTCATTATAGGGTCACTTTCCGCATACCATGTGTTTTGCAAGTATTTGAAAATTAAAGAAAAATTTAAATAAATTAATAAATATAATAATTTATATTGCAGATAGTTGATTTTTATGTAGACTTTCAGAACATGAAATGTTGTTATTGCAACCAGGGTAAGAAAATTATTAAAAACAAGGTTTGCGAAAGGATGTATAGATAGTTTGTGGGTAGAAGCACCCTCTTTTTGAATTTATTATAAGTTTGGCATTAGAGAAGGTCTCTACTTCAATC
>JBLYYQ010000120.1:0-8615 GCA_048550035.1 Nitrospinota bacterium | reverse complement strand
TTGTTGATGAATTGGCATTGGTCAACCATATCAAGTCAAAGAAAGTATTAGGTGCAGCCCTTGATGTTTTTGAAAACGAACCACTCAGTAGTGATCACCCTCTTTTGAGTTGCCCTGAAGTGATTCTTACCCCACATCTTGGAGCATCGACTAAAGATGCGATTAAGAATGTATCGGTTGCGATTGCAAATCAGATAAAAGATTATTTACTGAATGCCGAAATAAGAAATGCACTCAACGCTCCGGCACTTGATGCAAAGGATGCAGGGTTGCTTAGACCTTATATGGTGCTAGCAGAGACTCTAGGTTCGTTTGTATCCCAATTAGCAGATGGGGCAATATCTAAGCTTGAAGTATCTGTAATGGGTGACCTTGCTGCAATAGATTATAGCCCGATTACTCAGGCAGTGGTAAAAGGTGTGCTAGAGCGGTATGTCGACAAGTCAGTAAATTATGTAAATGCATTAATATTAGCAAACGAACGAGGGATAGAAGTATCCTCAGGCTCATCGCCGGTTAAGCGAAATTTTTCAGCATTACTTGGTGTTAGAATAGAGACTGAAAAAGAGAGTCGCTTTGTTGAGGGTACTATTTTTGATGGCGAGCAGTCACGGCTAGTAACGTTAGATGATTATCTGCTAGAGGCAAAAGTTAATGGAGATATGCTGGTAATAACAAATGTTGACCAGCCTGGTGTTATTGGTAAAATTGGGATGACACTAGGGAGCAAGAATATTAATATTGCAGCGTTTCAACTAGGTCGTATAGCAGATCGACCGAACAGTGCGATGTCAATTGTCAACATAGATTCGACTCCTACCAAAGATGATATTGATAAGTTAACCCAGATTGAAGCGGTAACCACTGTAAAGCTAGTGAGAATATGAGCAGGCTAATCAAAGGCTCAAGAGCAGTTATTTTTAAGGAGGTAATGCAGTATGATTATCTGGAACAAAAGTTACTTGCCTTGTTTAACCTCTGGGGCTACAGCCGGATTATTATTCCAACAATAGAGTTTTTGAACTTAGTAACAAGCAGCCTAGATGACCGCTCAAACAAGCAGGTAATCTCATTTTTTGACCCATCTGGTGGGAATCGTCCATTGGCACTTCGCTCTGATATAACATCGCAGATATTGAAAACTGTAGCGCTAACACTTGCAAATAGACCTCTCCCAGTTAGATTATCTTATTCAGAACCGGTCTATCGCTCAATCGCTTATGGCAAAGGGGAGAAGATGGAGTCACGCCAGATAGGTATCGAGTTAATCGGCGAACAGAGCAAAGATAGTGATGCGGAACTAATCATACTTGCAACTGAGGCTCTTTCTACTCTCGGATTTGAAAAGATTATTATCTCTATCGGTAATGTTGAGTATCTTACTGCAATATTGAGTGAGCTCAATCTTTCTGGGGATGCAACTAAAGAGATAGTTAAAAGTCTACGTAAGAAAAATATAGAAGAAATTTCTACTTTGTTATCGCAGGTCAAATTGTTAGATACAAATGCTGGTCAGGCAATATTAAAAATTGCATCTTTGACTGGCGATTCGTCTAGTCTAACCGATCTGCCGACAATTAATCAAGCGTCAAAGAAGAGCGTAGATGAGCTCTGTAAGCTAGACTCGACTTTAAAGGAGTTAAACTTAGGAGACAAAATACTCTATGATCTTACTGAAATGCGTGGATATGGTTACTACAGTGGAATAACCTTTGAAGGCTTTGTTAACAATATTGGATCATCCATCCTGAAAGGTGGTCGATATGCAGAGAATGCCAACTTTAAACATGGTGAGATTAAACTACAAGGGGCTGGATTTGCAATTGATGTAGAAAAAGTACTTGATGCTAACCTCCAATCATGTCAGGAATTAGAGTTTTCGAACGCTGATATACTACTAACGCTTGAGGACGGTTCAATTGCAAGGCAGTCCGCAATTGCATCGAATTTGCGTGCAAAAGATATAAAAGTCATGTTAAATTATCAACCAAAATCTAAAGAAGAGTTGTTAGAATATGCAAAAGAAAGTTATATAAAATACCTTTTAATTGTCGGATCAAAGTTTGAGTTGATTAATGTTCAAACAAGGTTAAGCCAATTCATATCCGAATCAGATTTAGATAAACAGTTATTAACTAATCAGAGCTAACGAGGGATCAGATGCCAGTTAAAGTAATAGTTGGGGCTCAGTGGGGTGATGAAGGAAAAGGTAAAATTGTAGATATGCTAAGTCATGATGCAGATTATGTTGCGCGATATCAAGGCGGTGCTAATGCAGGTCATACAATTGTTGTGGGTGGTCAGGAACATATATTACATCTTATCCCATCAGGCGTACTCCGCTCTGGAGTAATATCTATCATTGGTACAGGGGTAGTTATAGATCCTGGCGAGTTTATAAATGAGGTAAACTCTCTAAAATCTAAAGGGATTGATCCTTCTTCTCGACTATTTATCTCAAATAGAGCACATATCATAGCACCATATCATATGATAATGGATAAGCTAGCCGAATCTAACCCTGAGAATACAAAGGTTGGAACCACTGGTCGTGGAATCGGACCTGCATATCAAGACAAGTTTGCTCGGATCGGGATCAGGGCAGGTGATATAGTAGATAGTGATAAGATCAAAGAAGATATATTGAGATCAATTAGGGGAAAAAATATTATCCTCCAACATCTATTTAAAAAATCGACGATTGAGGCTGAGAGTACAATAAAATGGGTAGTAGATAAGCTCAACTCTCTTAAAGAGTATCTTGCCGACACTGATGAAATATTACGAGAAGCGATTAGGAACGGTAAGAATGTAATAGCAGAAGGTGCGCAAGGGAGTATGCTAGATATAGATCATGGCACATATCCATATGTAACATCATCATCGACCGCATCAGGTGGGGCATGTACAGGATTAGGGATCCCGCCAACTGCAATAAAATCTATTGTCGGTGTTATGAAAGCATATACTACAAGGGTCGGTTTAGGACCACTTCCTACAGAGTTAACCGATAAACATGGGATGGCACTTCAATCAGTTGGCGCTGAGATTGGAGCAACCACTTCACGAGTCAGGCGGTGTGGATGGTTTGATGCGGTGGTTGGGAAATATTCGGTCGAACTCAATGGAATTACTGATATTGCTCTTACCAAACTTGATGTGCTCGACTCATTTGAAGAGATTCAGATCTGTGTAGACTACGAGCTTGATGGCAAACGGTTAGGGAGGATACCAAATTCAATTTCTGAACTAGCAAGAGTAAAACCGGTCTATGAAGCTTCTCCTGGATGGTGTAAGGATATATCAGAAATCAGCACATTTAATGCTTTGCCAGATAATGCGAAGAAGTATGTAGAGAAAATTGAGAGATTAACCGGTAGCAAAGTTTCTATCATCTCGACTGGCAAAGAGCGCGAATCAACAATTCTATTATAGCTTAGAATGTCTGCGGACTCTCACTGTCACCTTAATGATAAGGCATTCCAATCTGACATTCTTGATGTCATTGCCAGACTTCAAGAGAAAGGTGTGCAATATGTTTTAAATGTCGGCTCCAATATTGAAAACAGCAAACAAGCAATTGAATTAGCAAGAAAATACAACTTTATGTTTGCTAGTTGCGGCATTCACCCACATTATGCAACAACTTTTGATCAGAATAGCTCTGATGAAATGACCTCTCTAGCTACGCTAGATGAAACAACTGCCATTGGCGAAACCGGGCTTGACTATTTTCGTAATCTATCACCTAAAGAGGCGCAGATAGAGTTATTTATCAAGACTATCGATATTGCTAAAAATAGCAAAAAGCCACTTATCATCCATTCTAGAGATGCGATGAGTGATACATTTCAAATAGTAAAAGACGAAAAGCTAACAGAGCATACTGATGCTGTTATGCACTGTTTTTCAGGTAATAAAGAAGAGCTAAAAAGAGCATTAAACCTTGGATTATATATATCATACGCAGGAAATATTACATATAAAAATGGTGATATGTTACGAGAATCGCTAAGCTACACACCATCATATAGACTTCTTCTTGAAACAGATTCTCCTTACCTCTCCCCAGTTCCTAAACGGGGCAAGAGAAATGAGCCAGCATATCTTGATTTCACTCTAGATCTAGCTGCCAAGGTTCGATCTGTAACGAAAGCTGATATTGATCGAATTACCGTAGAAAATTTCAAAACTTTATTTCTAAAAGAACAGACCTCAACGCCAGCGGTTGCATATATGATAAGAAACTCACTCTACATTAATGTTACTAAAAAATGTGACAACAAATGTTTCTTTTGCGGCAAATTTCAGGAAGCTACTGTGCAAGGTCATAATCTTACAATGACACAAGATCCGACTGTCGATGAGATGATTGATGCAATTGGTGATCCTTCGATATACGATGAAGTTGTCTTTTGCGGGTACGGTGAGCCGACCATCAGGCTTGATGCAATCAAAAAAGTTTCATCGTTTTTGAGAGCTCATAACGCAAAAACTATTAGGCTAAATACAAATGGACATGGCTCGTTTTTGAATAAGCGAAATATTTTAAGAGAACTGCGCCCACTAATAGATAAGATATCGGTTAGCCTCAATGCTGATAACAAAGAGCTTTATGATGAAATTTGCAGCCCAGAGATACCAGATTCATTTAATATAACTGTCGCATTCATCAAAGATGCTAAACAAGAAGGATTTGATGTATCTGCTACTATTGTCGATATACCTGGCAAGATAGATGTTAAACGAATTCAAAAATTTGTTGACGGTGAACTGCAAGTTAGCTTTCGAGTCCGAGATTACAACCTGCTAGGGTAACGAGTATTATCTGAAGTTTTCAAACTGTAGGTCGATCTCAACTTTCGACTCCTTTAAATTGTTCATTACCTCTTGTAAATCATCAATTTTCTTTGCTGAAACTCTCACCTGATCTTCTTGAATTGTTGCTTGAGTCTTGAGCTTCATATTTTTTATAAGCTTGACAATCTCTTTTGCTTTATCAGAACTGATCCCATTTTGTATTGAGATGATCTGTCTAACCGTATCATTACTTGCTTTCTCCTCTTTCTGATATGTGAGTGCTTTAAGTGATACATTTCGTTTAACAAGTTTGGATTGTAAAATATCAATAACACTCTTAAGCTTAAATTGATCGTCAGCTAATAGCATTATTTCATGTTTTACTTTATCAACTGTCACTTCTGACTTACTATTTTTAAAATCATAGCGTTGCTGAATTTCGCGATTAGTCTGATCAACTGCATTATTAACTTCCGTCAAATCTGTTTTAGAGACTATATCAAACGATTTATCCTTAGCCATATTCTACCCTTCCCAAATATTTAATGAATAAGATGATGATAATTTTTTAACCGTCTCAATAAAAGATTCAAGTAAAATTCCCTTGATCTGTTCGCCAGTCCTAAGTCGCACTGAGATCCGATTTGAATCTCGCTCCTCTTCTCCGATAATTAACATATAAGGAATTTTCATCATCTGTCCGTTTCGTATTTTCTTTTGCATTCTTTCAGCAGCAGTATCAATTTTTGCTCTGATACCTGCATCTGCTAACCTCTTTTGAATCTGATTACCATATTCGTTAAGCTGATCAGTGACTGGAATAATCTCTACCTGACAAGGAGCAAGCCAAGGAGGAAATGCACCTTCGTAGCTCTCAATTAAAATCCCTATAAACCGCTCAAGTGACCCATAAATAGCCCTGTGAATCATTACAGGAATCTCGTTTTCTCCTTCTTTATTGACAAAGAATAGACCGAATCGCTCAGGTAGGAAAAAATCAAGTTGCACCGTTCCAAGTTGCCACATCCGACCGATGCTATCTTTAACATTGAACTCGATCTTAGGGCCGTAAAACGCTCCTTCCTTCTCCTTAATTGCAAAATCAATATTCCGCCTCTTCAATGCTGATTTCAATGCTTCTGTTGCCCTATCCCATGTTGCTTCATCACCAATAGCCTTATCTGGGCGGGTTGCAATGTAAATTTGCTGCTCCTTAAACCCAAAAATGTTATAGACCTCAACTGTTAAATCAATAATATCGACTAGTTCTGCTTCTAAATCATTCTTGTCGCAATAGATATGAGCATCATCTTGGGTAAACGCTCTTGCCCTGAATAGTCCATGTAACACACCTGATAGCTCATGACGGTGAACTTGTCCAAACTCGGCCATCCGAATTGGGAGATCGCGGAAACTTCGACGCTCATTTTTATATATCAAGAGTGAACCAGGACAGTTCATAGGTTTAATTACAAACTCCCGCTTCTCAACATTTGAGAAATAGATATGCTCTCGATAGTAATCTGTATGACCAGACTTTGACCATAATGAACTATCGAGCATCGCTGGAGTTGCAACCTCAACATAATTTCGCTCGCTATTTTTTTGCTTGTTAAACTCAACTAAAAGATCGAAAAGTATTTTCCCATTAGGAAGCATAAATGGTAATCCAGGTCCTTCATCAGTCCAGGCAAAGAGTTTTAGTTTGCCAGACAGTAGACGATGATCTCTTTTCTTTGCTTCCTCTAAACGCTTTATATGTTCTGCAAGCTGATCCTTGCTCTCAAAACAGAGACCATAAATACGTTGCAACTGTTTATTAGATTGATCTCCTAACCAATATGCGCCTGCTATTTTATGAAGTTTGAACGCCCTGACCTCCCCTGTCCTATCGACATGTGGACCTTTGCAAAGATCAGTAAAGCTACCTTGACTATAGATAGAAACCAGGTCATCATCTTTTAGCTGATTGGTTAAAAAATGCTGTTTAAATTCCTGATCCTTAAAGAGCTCTAATGCATCAAGTTTGGAGACCATTTCATTCTTAAAAGAGTGATTCTTCTTGACAATCTGCTTCATCTCTTTTTCGATTCGGATCAGATCTTCTTCTTTTATCAGACCATCTTTTAGCAACACATCATAATAGAACCCGTCGTCGACATTTGGACCAAATGCAAACTGTGCATCTGGCCAGATCGTTTTAATTGCCTGAGCCATTATATGTGCTCCAGAGTGCCTTATCGTATCTAATCTATTCATCTTGTTATAACCAAAATAATTTACCAAAACCTTCACGAATTACAACTGGCTCTTTTCCTGTTGCATCAACAATTGTTGAAGGTCCAGAGGTCGCAGGACCTGCATCAATGACCGCATCAACCTGATTCAAAAATTCTGTTGGCAACTTATCTACCCTCGAAATCGATTCTTCACCTGCTACATTAACTGATGTCGAAACTATCGGCAAGTCTATCAAGTCTGCCATCTTATTACATAGATAGTTACTAGGTATTCTAACACCAACAGTATTTCGCTTACCAATAAGTTCTTTTGGTAGATTCGTTTTCCTAGCCTCCAACACAAATGTATATGGACCAGGTAGCGCTTTGCTCATTAGTCTATATGCCCAATTTGGTATAACTGCAAATTGACTGATAGTCGCTATATCTTTACATATAAATGAGAATGGCTTCTTCTCTTGGCGACGCTTAAGCTGTACTAGTTTACTGACTGCATCCTTATTCTTTGCTGAACAACCAATACCATAAACCGTATCTGTCGGATATATAACGATCCCTCCATCTAATATGATCTGAATAACCTCCCGTAAAACTTTATGATAACTCTTATCTGATTTTGCTACATACATTTTCATTTTATTTCCTCCTAGCTAAACTCTAACTTTATGCTTTACTCAATAGAGAATCAATCATTTAAATCAAACTATTATACTAAATCTAAAACATTTATTGACCTTCTCCCAACTATGCAGTATGTTAAAAAGAATATATTTATAATTTATTGAATAAAAATATTTGATCATGCGAGCTACAGCACATTACATATTTGCAATTGCAGTATTTACAATCTACGGTGGGCAGGTATGCCCTTTCATTGCAGGAGTTGACATTGTTAAATGGGGGATAACTGTCACCTTTTTCTTAACACTTGCCTATCTTGCAAGGATACCAATTAGGATTAAGTACATTGGGAGATTAAGACCAGATCAGATTATAAATAATACATTCTATGTTGATTTAGCCATAATGGTAGTAGCTTCAGTTGCGATCGCAACATTTAACTATTTTTATAGCAATTTCCCACTAGGGAGTGGTCTGAAAGTAGTTGTCTGTGGTCTAGCGCTAGGTTTTTTTGCTGCCTGCGACATAGCATTAGAACAGGAACGCAAACTTTATGACTACTTGAAAAAACATAAAAAATCACTTACTCCGACAGGTCAATTTATAACATTAACAAATAAGTTCTCTTTAATATCGTCGCTGACCATTGTGTTGCTAGCCATTATTGTTGCAATGATAATCATACGAGATATTGAATGGTTATCGCAACTAGCGCCGGATCAAATTAAAGATGCACAGATCGCAATTACTGTTGAGCTTGCTTTTGTTGCAATAATATCGTTGATGGAGGTAATAAATCTTATAGTCTCTTATTCTAAAAACTTGTGGTTATTTTTTGAAGCAGAAAACTCCACACTCCATGCCGCTATGAATGGTAATTTAGATGATCGAGTAACAATTAGTTCTGACAATGAGTTTGGGATAATGGGTCACTATACAAATAGAATGATTGAC
>JBLYYQ010000119.1:0-13692 GCA_048550035.1 Nitrospinota bacterium | reverse complement strand
TGTTGTTCTATCACCATAGTTAAGAGAGTGACTCTCTTAACTACAGTAGCAGAACTAACTTTAGCTAGGAGCTATTAAACAGGAGTTATTAATGCATAATTTATAGGAGCGGTTAATGCTAGCCTATTTTGTGCCGCTGTACCAGCTCTACATCTAGCAGATGTTAGGGTAATTGTAAGTACGCCCGCTGTGCTAACAGTAGGTGTAGGCCGATTAGCATTCGCTCCATCATAATTAGCATTGGAAGGTTGCTGATAACCATATCCACCTGTTAGAGTCGCTATAGTCGCTGTATAGGCTCCCGTTTCTGCAAAGACAGCTTCTTCCGCAAGCACTAAGTTACGGACATCACTCTGTATTGATGAACAGACCGCTTTTTGCCTATATGCTGCAAACTGAGGCAATGCTATCGCTGCCAAAATTCCGATGATAGCTACCACTATCAACAACTCAATTAATGTAAAACCACCTTTTCGCTTTATAAGCATAATTTTTTATCCTCCATAAGATAATTAAGTGTTGGCGAGATACCATACCTCACCAGAAATATTAATTTACAATACCACCACATTCTATGCCATACTGACTAGCAATTCAAGTAATAGCTGGAAATATCTGTTTTTGCTATGTTTAATTTTTCTAGTAATAATTAGTAAACTATTAATCGTGTACAAAATAGTACTATTTTGTGATTTTGTGACAATTTATGTCAGTCATTGACTGTTACCTGTTTTTTATTCGATAACTCTTTGATTTATATGATAAATATCAAACTGAATGGTAGTTTAGCTAACTTTCGTAGACCAAAGATTGTCAGTTAGTAAAAAATATATCATTGCTACTAGTTAGCTGTTAGAATTGCCAAATCAGGTTTTAGACTAGGAAGGATTGCGATGATAGATTTACATACACATACTCTCTTTTCAGATGGTGAGTTGCTTCCGTCAGAGCTAGTGAGGCGAGCCGAAGCGATAGGGTATAAGGCTATAGCGATAACAGATCATGTTGACATATCGAATTATGATTTTATTGCTGAGCGGATAATCAGAGTTACAGGCTCTATGAAAGATCGAAAGATTAGAGTCATAGCTGGCGTTGAGATTACACATGTTGAGCCAGCTCTGATTGGATCGTTAGTTGCAAAGTTGCGTGCTATGCAAATCGGATTAATCTTAGTTCATGGCGAGACAATTGTAGAGCCTGTTATGGAAGGTACTAATAGAGCAGCAATTGATGCTAAAGTCGATATTTTAGCCCATCCTGGGCTTATAGATATTGAAGATGCTAGATTAGCTGCTACAAATAATGTGGGACTTGAAATTACTTCTCGAGGAGGACATAGCTACTGCAACGGTCATGTTGCAAATGTAGCAGCCAAAGCAGGTGCCAACCTTTACTTCTCCACAGACACACATAAACCGTCTGATTTAATAACTGAAGAAATGGCAAAATTGGTGGCAATCGGTGCAGGCTTGTCCTATACTAACATTGAAGTAATGTTTAATAATAATTCGAAGTTAGTTTCAAAAATATTAGGTTAATTGTTATGAGTCTTTACAATCAGATAAAGAAGAAAAAAAGTAGCTATGGAGTGATTCCAGAAGTTGAAATTTCTGATGTACAAAATAAGGTAGTAGAATATCTCCCTAAGATTCTGATCTCTGTAGTGGTTTTGAGTCTGCTAGCAGCCGCAATCGGTGGGTATAGTTATTATAGGAGTGCAAGCTTTAAGAAAGCTAATATAAATCTTTATAACGCAGTAATCTCAATCCCAAATGATATCGAATCGGAAAGTGATATCAAACTACATGTCGAATCATTAAATCGTGTTATCAATGAATCTAGCAATAACCAGATCAAAGCTGAAGCGCTATTTGAACTTGCAACTATTTATCATGCTCAGAGTCGCTATGATGATGCAACCAGAGCTTATAAAAAGAGTATCGATTTAGTAAATGGGTCAGCATTGCATTCATTGGCTCTTTTTCGGCTAGCCAATATATATATGAGCAGTGGAGAGTTTGATGATGCAATCGATAGCTATCGACAGCTAGAGAGCTTTCATACATTCATACCATCTGATCTTGTTTCGTATTATAAATCAATAGCGTTAGCATCAATGCAAGATCAAAGCGAGGGTATCCCCTTTGCCTCTATAAAAGATGGTCAAATCAATGAATATATCTCAATTGATAAAGATTCGTTAGCAAAGATAGTTACAAGTTCAGAATTTAATAAGATGTTAAAGAATAGTATGAATCTACAGCCAGCTCAAACTGAAGAGCAGGTTGAATAAGGAGCGTTAGATAGAGATGCTAGATATTGTTATTATTTTTTGTATAGTTTCAGCAATCTTATGGGCGATGTTGCGTGGACTTACTATTGAGTTATTTTCAGTAGCAGGTATCGGCTTAGGACTGTTTTTTGCTAGTTCATATAATTATATTGTTGCAGAGCTGTTAATCGATTCAATAAAGCTTGATTTTCTTAGATGGGTGGTTGCATTTTTAGTAATATACTCTGTAACCATAATATCTGTTTTAGCTATTGGGGTAGTTGCCGGACGGTATGTTCCAGAGGAATACCGTCTCAATAAATTATCAAGAATCTTAGCAGGCCTAGTAGGAGCAATCAAAGCGATCACAATTATGATGATATTAGCTTATCCTGCAGTAGTTTCAACTCGGATTGCAACCAATCTAACTCAAAGCTCTTTTAGCGCAGGCTATATCATTCAAGGGAGTAATATCTTATTTGAATATATGGTGCCACAATTCACAAAAGATATTAGGGATGGTGTCTTAAAGATTGAAGAGCTTTACAGTATATATGCCAAATTCAAAGATTTTAATCTCGATGGCCTTAAAGAGAAAGCTAAGCAGGAGATTGAGCGTACTAAAGAAAAGGCTGAAGCTGAAATAAACCGTGCCAAGAAGAAGGTTAACAAAGAGATTGACCGTACTAAAGATAAGGTAGATAAGGTTAAAGATAAACTCAAGAAGAGTGAGCAGAAGATTGATACCTTTGACGATGGCTTTAAGGATGACCTAGAGAAATTTAACAAGGATCTAGAGAAAGAGAAGCGAAGCCTAAGCAAGGATCTTACCTCTGAAATCGAGTCGAAACCTACCGATGACAATCTTGACATCGGTGTAGCAGAAGGAGATAGTGAAAAGCTTGATAATAGATCAGGTGCTCCTGCATTGTATCAAAAGGGGATGGATACATTAAAGAAGCTAAGAGTGAAGCAGTAGTTGTCATTGCCTTCTTATTCGATCTTTTTACCTTACTCTAATTTATAGAGTTGATCGAAAAACAACTACTGCTTTGCCCTAAAGTTGCTCAGATCTAAAGTAGTGTTAATAAATAAAGAAAACTGTACCAATGCGAGAAAAGATAATTATCCATTTTGATCTTGACTCTTTTTTTGTTTCTGTTGCCAGGTTGCAAAATAGCTCCTTAATTGGTATGCCAGTGATAGTTGGATCTGCCAGCACAGATCGTGGAGTAGTCTCATCGGCATCATATGAGGCAAGAAGATTTGGAGTCCGATCAGGGATGTCTGTTGTGAAAGCTTTAAAACTTATTCCCAAAGCTTGCTGCGTTACCAATGATTATAGGATCTATAGAGAGTATTCAGATAGAGTGTTTGAAATCTTATTACGATTTACTCCGGCGGTTCAGATGGCTGGGATTGATGAGGCGTATCTAGATTTAACAGGCTGTCAACTAGTTCATAAAAGAGATCCGTTGCAAATTGCAAAACTGATTATGTTAGCAGTGGAAGATGAGGTTGGACTTCCATCTTCAATCGGGATAGGATCTACGAGAATGCTGGCAAAAATAGGATCAAAACTAGCAAAACCTGCAGGAATACTCTATATAATAAGAGGAAAAGAGGATAAATTTCTTTCGAGGCTGCCGGTTAAGTTTATTCCAGGCGTTGGACCATCAACAGTAGCAAAGCTAGCAAAATTAAATATCAACACGATAGCTGACTTGACTGCTACTTCTCAATCAGAATTGGGATCAGCGTTAGGAGAGTATGGAGCAAAGCTACTCAGATCAGCCCGATTAGAAGATATGAATCAGCCATTTAATATTAAAGCCCATATAGTTAAATCGATTGGGAAAGAGAAAACATTTCGAGTTGATATTACAGATATAGAGTTTTTAAAATCTGCATTATCATATTTAGCAGAACATATAAGCTTTAGGGTAAATAAACTCAACTTTGCTTTGAACTCGTTGACATTAAAGGTGAGGTATAGCAATTTTGATACTGTAACAGTTTCGAAAAAGTTAGATGAGCCAATAGCGGAGAGTTTGCCAATCTATCAAATATCACTGCCTCTTTTAACGAATCTTCTAGCTAATAGAAAAGGTGCTATCCGCCTTATAGGTCTGACTGCTTCAAAATTTAGCCATTTAGGATTTCAACAATCACTTTTTGATCAAGAGAAAAATTTAAAAGAAGATGCATTAGGCTCTAGCTTGAACGCTATCAAAGAAAACTATGGATTTAACTCCATCTTAAAAGCTAGATCGCTTCGATACATTAACGATTCCAATTAATACAATCTTTTTTCTCTTGCTCATCTAGTATATCGATACAGTTTAGTGAATCAAAGCGTGCCATAACTTTAGGGCTTTCATTGCTATTGATATCAATCGCAGTGACTCCATATTTGAAATTACTTCGACGCTCAATGCTGGCTGATAAAAGGTTCGTCGACTTGACCAATGTCCATTCACTAGACATAGCGATGATTTTGTTAACACCATCTCTGCGCTCATAAATATTATACTGATGACTATCTGCAACTTCACCCCAATGAATTATTATATTACTATCTTCTTCTACTCTATATATGACATATTCTGGAGCTAGCTCTATGAAGTCTGTCTCTAATTCAGAATCACTGCTAAGATCACTCTCATGAGCAAGGCAGACTATATTAAGGCTACTGAGGCTAAGAAATAATAGAATATTGACTATATGTTTCATAAAGCAGCTAAGATACGATTTCAATCATATATATAAACTATGGATGATATTGCCAAATGTCAAATAAGCAACTTAGAGACTGTTCTTTATGATAGGTAAACTCTATTAGTGAAAAAAATAGTAGTAATTTATATTTTAGACTGATATACATAAAAAGAGATCGGAGCGTAGCGCAGCCTGGCTAGCGCAACGGCTTTGGGAGCCGTGGGTCGGGGGTTCGAATCCCTCCGCTCCGACCATTTTAACTCTTTAAGGTTGGTAATCTTAAGATGTTTACTATTCGATCTGGGGCTGATATTGTTACTATTGCACGCTTTGAGCGAAGTTTAGCAAAGTATAGGGAGCGCTTTAAGGAACGGGTTTTTAGCAAAGTTGAGCTAGAGAGACTACTGACAAAGCCTGCAACAATTTTATCGCTTGCAGCTAGGTTTGCGGCCAAAGAAGCATTTATGAAACTGATCGGCAAGGGCCTCTGGTCAATCCCCCTTAGAGATATCTCTATCCTCAACAGATCGACCGGTCGACCTTACTATCTCTTAAGTGGAGCTGCAGAATGTGAGGCTGATCTGCTTGGGATAGTCTCACTGGATCTATCGTTAAGCCATGATAAAACTATGGCAATGGCGTTTGCAGTTGCTCTGGTCAAAGAAGGATAGTAGCTATAACCTTCGAAGTGGTTCGTAATTCAAGAACTGTTTTGGATCCTTAACAGATGGGTTAATCTTGATAGCTGATTCAAATGCTGCTTTTGCACCGTCTGGGTTATCTTGTTCTAACTGGGTCATTCCTAACTCGCAAAAAATAGACTCTTTCTTACCCACCGGATAATCTAATAACTCAGTATATATATTCAGAGCCTCCTTGAATCGTTTTGACTTCCGATATTTTAGCGCAGTTTTCAATCCTGCGATTAATGAGTTTTTCAATATTGTCTCTCTATCTGGAGTTACCTCGTTTAAAAGTAATTTATATATCTCAAATGCATGTTCTGAATTGCCTAATATCCGATATTTAATTGCAAGATTATTAAGTTCAATAGCTGCAAGTTCTGGAGCTGTTTTAAGCAGCTTGAGCAATATCTCTTCTGCTAACTCAAAATCTCCCTGAGTAATATGAAACGATGCGCGGGCTATTAAAAAATCAGGATCATTAGATTCGCCATGGTTATACTGTTCTGATTTGGCAATTGAGCGATCAAGTAATGCAGTTAATCGTCCGGTTGCATCATTAAGATTCTCAACATTTACCTGTGCCTTATATATTGAAGATACAATAGGTTTAAACGGATTGTTTGGTATCGATTCAGGAGCTGTTTTGAGTCTCTTTTGAATGGTAGCTTCAATCTTATTTTCAGTTAACTCTAGCCGCTCCATCCCAACAGTGAACCACTTTTTTGCCTTTTCCTCATCAGTTGCCAAAGTCTGCTCTGATAAAGCAAGACAGCATGCCCCAATTTTCGCTCCAATATAAGGATGCTCAAACTCACTATCAGATGCTTTCTTATAATCTTGTAGTGCCTTAACATAATCTTGATTTTCAAAAAAGAGATTACCTCGTTCTAAAAATAGTTTACGGTCCGGTTTAATTTTAATCGCTTTTGTATAATTTGATATTGCACTTGAAAAATGGCAGCGACCTGTATCTGCTTCTGCTTGGTCAATTAGAGAATCATAATTTGCGGCAATTGATTCTGAATCTGCTTTAGTTGGCTTATTACTTGTTGCTGATATCGAGTTGTCACTTAAAAGATCCATATATTCATATAATACGTTTAAAATATCTGTAATATTGTTTACAACTGAATCAATAGGACTTAAAAATGCAGCCATCCTTATCCCAAATGGTGCTAGCATCTTAAACATAGGTCGCTGCTGCTCTAGTTGCGTAGTTATAAAAACTGGAATAACATTATGGAGTGTATCAACCTTACTCTCTTCCTTTACTGCTCTTAAAAGAGTGATGATATTATTTCTATCATCTTTGCTTGAAATTGTAGATTGAGTACGATAATGCAAAATGAGTATCCGTTTACCGATAATTGCCTTTGCTAATCCCTCTACTAATGTATCAAAAGGTCCAGCTGCTATTGGCTCAACAGCAAATCCTAGATTCTTGAAAAAATATCTAGATTTATGCTGTAGTAGATCCTCATTGAAATGAAAAGCTAGCCGCGGATAAAATTCTAATAACGGTTTTAGCCTATTTTTAGCTTCCTTAAAATTAATTGTATATTCAGTAGAGTAGAGTTTGGGTATGCTATCTTGCATAGTGCTAGCAGACTGTTCAGAGTGAATTTCTAATGCTTCTTTTCTAAACACATGTTCTAAATCTTGAATATAATCAAATGCATCCTTATGTCGATTTAACGGATTTTTGGATAGCCCTTTACTAATGAATCGGTCTACTCCTGCTGGTAGATTAGGGACTAATGTAGATGGGAGTGGAGGATCTTTAGTGAGCACATTCCGTAATATACTCAGTAAATTGAGACCATCGAACGGTTTTTCACCCGTAATCATCTCATATAAAATCACAGTCAAGGCAAATAGGTCAGATTTAGGACTCGCAGCTGAACCATTGGCTTGTTCTGGACTTATATATTGAGGTGTACCTAATAATGTTCCTTCAACTGTTAACTCAGATTCTGGCAACATCGCTAGCCCAAAATCGGTAACCTTAATAGTCCGATCTATTGTCTCTCTAATGTTTGATGGCTTGATATCTCTATGTACAATCCCATGTTTATGCGCACATGATAATCCTTCTGCCGCAAACTTAATAATATC
The DNA here is from genome assembly GCA_048550035.1 of Nitrospinota bacterium. Classification (GTDB taxonomy): domain Bacteria; phylum Nitrospinota_A; class UBA7883; order UBA7883; family JBLYYQ01; genus JBLYYQ01. The sequence goes on along the minus strand of JBLYYQ010000119.1, from coordinate 5,898 downwards.
TTTTTTCCGCTCTAGTGAGGTGATTAACTTTCCTGCTATCAAATCTGAGAGATCAGCCCCATCAAGGTACTCCATTGCAATATAAAAGAGTGATTCACCATTAAATTGCTCTTCACCAAGATCATAAACCGTGATCAACGATGGGTGTGACAGGCGACCTGCAGCTGACGCTTCTGAATGAAACCTGTTAATTGCCTGTTGACGTGATTTGGCACTTTTCGGACCTGAAACTGAGCTTATCACCTTTAGCGCAACTTCTCGATTGAGCACAGGGTCCTTCCCCTTAAAGACTATTCCCATCGCGCCTCGTCCAAGCTCGCCTTCTACTTCATATCTCCCTAGCTTCTTACAATCTGTCAAGTTCTGAATAATGTTAACCATTTTTTTATAATATCTTTTAATACAAGGAACAGCTATGTTACTAATATCAGTCCATTTTTTGAATATAGGTTAAAATTGTTTATACTTGAAAAGCTTCTTTTCTTTTAGTCATAAAACTTTTTACTATTCTTATCTATTCTATAGGTCAAATTGAATTTTGATGCTATGCTTAGACCTTAAATTAAATAATGGTAATGCTATAAATGATTACTATGAAATATAGAATAGAAAATATGCTATTCTTGGCTATTATTCAAAGGTAGGAGTTTTTTTTATGCAGTATGATTTAGCTACTAAGCTGCCTCCACTAATAATCAAAAGTCATCATCCTGACTCTAGCAAAGTGATTAAGCTTGAAGTACCAATAATAAATGGGGGGATGGGTGTTGGTGTTACAGGTCCTAAACTTGCTTCTAGTGTTACAAATGCTGGTGGTGGTGGATTACTAACTGGTGTTGTACTTGGTTATCCATTTCAAGAGCTGTTAGGTCTACTAAAAGATAAAAAGCCATTTCAAGCCAATATCTTAGCATTAGCAGCATGGATTAATGAAGCTAAAAAATTGACATCAGGAGAGTTTGTAGGGGTCAACATAATGGTTGCAACCCATGATTTCAAAGATATGGCTTATACAGCTGCCAAAAATGGCGTAGATCTGATTGTGGCAGGAGCAGGATTACCAATGGCTCTACCAGATATTGTGAACAAATTCCCCGATACTATGATTGCTCCAATTATATCGTCTCTGAAAGCTGCTAGAGTAGTTGTCAAACGGTGGTTATCGAGAAATAGACCGCCTGATGCTATTGTTTTTGAATCTATACTCCATTCAGGTGGTCATCAAGGTGGTTCTGTAGAAGATATACGAAACGGACTTCATCGACCAGAAGAGACCATTGGAGAGATAAGAGACTTTATCGATAAAGCTGGCCTTAAAGATGTGCCTCTTATTTGGGCAGGCGGCATTTGGGATAAACTTGATATATTAAAGGCACTTACACATGGCGCTCAAGGCGTGCAGATGGCGTCACGCTTCTTATTAACAGAGGAGGCAGGCTTTGAGTTTGGAGGCATCTCTGCATTTAAAAAGATTTTTATTGAAAATCAAGATGAGACGATATTACTTCGGTCACCTGCAGGGCTACCTGGCAGAGGGGTTGCTACCAACTTTTCCCAACGATTTGCATATTCTAACGAGAATCTTAAACATGAAGAACATAAATGTCCGTTCTCATGCCTGAAATCTTGTGATAAGCAAGCATCAATTTACTGTATCTTAGACCATTTAACCGATTCGCTCAGAGACAATGTTGAACGAGGACTCTTTTTTGCCGGCACAAATATTGGCAATCCTGCTATTGCAGGAGATAAAAAGGTTGTTCCGGTTAAAGAATTAATGCAAAAGTTACGGTTTGGATAAATAATAGTTTAACAATCTCTATATCTTGCAGTTTTTTCAATAATTTCCTACTTTCAACAAAATTATTCTGCATATATAAAGGGTAAACTAAAATTGTTGATATTTAACGATCTTAAAACTTGTATGAGATAAACAATTTTTTACTTAATTTAAGCTATATGAAAAAGAATGAGATAGTATCAATTACCATTATCTTAGTAGCTGTAGCCCTCTATTGGTTTGATCTATATTCCAAAGTTTTAGGGTTAAATAGCGCTCAAGAGGCTAGTTTTACAATAATGATAATAGCTGCAACTTTATGGGTTACAGAAGCGGTTCCACTATTTGTGACTAGTTTTATTATTGTCGAATTGCAGGTATTATGGCTGATGCCAGAATTAAATGCACTCGGTGTTAGCAGTAAGTTACAAGATTATCTATCACCCTTCTTTTCTAATATAATTTTACTTTTCCTAGGTGGTTTTACTCTTTCATCTGCACTTCACAAATATAGGCTAGATATTAGAATTGCAAGGCTAATACTACTCAAGATCGGATCGGATCCATCGAAGGTTATGCTTGCAATTATAATGATCTGTGCATTTTTGTCGATGTGGATGAGTAATACAGCAACTGCGGCGATGATGTTTACTGTTGTTTTTCCAATTATACAAAAGATGCCAGAGCGATCACTATTTGCAAAAGGACTAACATTATCAATACCATTTGCCTGTAATTTAGGTGGAATTGGAACCCCTATAGGAACGCCTCCTAATGCGATTGCCATCTCGTTACTTGCGAACAGTGGGATTACGATCTCATTCTTGACTTGGATGATTCTTGCCGTACCACTAATGATTACAGGACTTTTTGTGTTATGGCGGATATTGTTAGCTTTATTTCCACCTAATGGTGAAAAAGTTGAACTAGATATCGAGATTAAAGATGGTATACAATCGGAACAGTATCTTATCATCGGAGTGTTCATCGTAACAGCACTGCTCTGGCTAACAGCTGATCTACATAAGGTTCCGCTTGGCATTGTTAGCACCATTCCTATTACTATGTTTTTTGGACTGCGAATATTAAGTAACGATGACTTTCGTACTTTATCTTGGCATGTTTTATTTATGTTAGGAGGAGGATTGAGTTTAGGCTACGGTATTGCTGCTTCTGGATTGGCAAAACTCTTTATTGAGATGATCCCTGTCGGTATTGAGGCGTGGGCAATATTTGCAGGATTTGCACTGTTTGGTATGATTTTGTCGACCTTTATCAGTAACACTGCCGCTGCCAACTTATTAATACCAGCATTAGTTTCACTAGATGAGCATAGATTCATGATTGTTATTGGGGTTGCTATTGCTTGTTCTATTGCGATGGCACTACCTGTTAGTACGCCACCTAATGCTATTGCGTTTGGCTCTGGTATCATTAAATCAAAAGATATGTTAATATCAGGCTCTATTGTATCTATTGTTTTATTGCTGCTAACTATGATTGTTGCTTTGAGTTACTGGCAATTTATATTTTAGTGCCTAAGGAGATTAACTATGGAAATTCACCGTCAAACTTGTCAATCATGTGGGAATCGAAAAGCACTCAATATTTTAGTCCGTCAAGATGGAAAAAGCGACAAGGTTTATGTTCAGTGCCTTGCATGTAAAGAGCTTATGGCAACTTACCTGATTGGACCACGTGGCTATTATCATCATGGCAAAGGATTTGAATCTTACTCGCGAGGTATCAACCGAGGTGGTCATTATGAGAGCGCCAAAGAGATGACTGACGATTTTAATAAGATCCAAGAAGTTGCAATAGAAGAATTTAAAAATGTAGCTAAAATCGTACTTGAAAAAGAGCTAACTGATAAAAATGAATCTACATAGTAGTTAAGTTCTGTTCTAGCTTTTCTTTGACACCTTTGATCTCTTTTGACAGTTCTTTTATTAGGTTAGCCTCTTTTTCACTCCAAGATTTTAGGTCAACCATCTCGATAGATGCGATAAGTTCTGATCCTTTCTTGGCACCAATCGCCTCGATGCTCTCTTTAACATTCTGGATTGTATTTTTAATCTGTTCTGAATCTACTCTGTAGTCCAATTTATCAAGTATCTGAAGCTGGCTATTGATTGATGTTACATGGATGTGAAGGAATTCTTTAATCTTGTCAGGATCATTGTCACAGAACCAGTTTAGTAGATCTAAGTTATATTGGAATGACTCTTCTGATGGCATACTACTATTATTGTCGTTCTCGACTATAGTTGAAGCTAGGTCACTCTCTGTTAATTCTAATATTGTCTCTTGGAGTTTATCAATTTTAATAGGTTTGGAAAGATATCGATCCATTCCAGATTTTATACAGAGCTCCTTATCTGTCTCCATAGCATGTGCCGTCAATGCTACAATCGGAACATGTTCTCCAATCTCTTTTTCTTTTTCCCGTATCTTTACCGTTGCAGTGATACCATCCATTAATGGCATCTGGACATCCATCAAGATCAGGTCAATCCCACCTTCAGACCAACGCTGCAGCGCTTCTAAGCCATTTGATGCTATGAAGCACTCTAGTCCTAATTTGGTTAATATAATTTTTATTAGCTCTTGATTTACTTCAGTATCTTCTGCAAGGAGTATTGTGAGCGGTTTTTTGAACTGTTTTATTTTAGTTTTTGTTTGGGATCTATTATTTGGTATCAGAATAGCAGGTTCTTCTTTTAGTAGCCTCTCTATAGCATTAAATATCTCTTGTGTCTTAACTGGTTTGTAAATATATCTTACTTTATCTTCTTGTTCTTTATATTTAGATATGTTGTCATCAATTTCTGCTAAGATTACTATCTTCATATTAGTTTTGCTTAGGGTCGATAAAAGATCGTTAGGGAGTAGTTTCGAATCTATAAAAAGAAAATCAACATTGGAATTATCTTTAAGTTTATTGGCCAGATCTTCATTACTATGGAGGCTCGTAACTTGTAATTTTAATGTTGCAACTATCTTTTCAGTAACTGAAGCAGTTAAGATATTATCTGTAAAAACAAGAGCTCGTTGAGTGTTAAAAGTATCAGGGATTTTAGTTACAGAGCTAACACTAGCACCTTCAATAGTAAGTGGTATCTCAAAGTAGAATATAGATCCTTTATTGATTTCACTTTCCAGCCAGATCTTACCATCCATCATCTCAACTATCTGCTTGGAGATTGTTGTCCCAAGACCTGCTCCGCTATGCTTTCTTGTGAGAGCGCCATCTACCTGTGTGAATCGATCAAAGATCCTATCTTGTATATCGGCAGGTATACCTTGCCCACTATCTCTTAGCTCAAAATGAAATATCGATACTTTTGAATCAACACTCTTTGATCGCTCTAGTACCAGCTCAATTGTCCCACTCTCTGTAAACTTGATTGCATTACCAATTAAATTTGCCAATATCTGTTGCAATCGACTCTCATCACCAACAACTGACACCCTTGCATCCTCCGCTATATTAAGGATGAACTCCAATCCATTTCTATAAGCCAGTACTGCATACTGATCTACAATTTTGTCTATGCTAATGCCAAGATCAAAGAGTTTGTGGTTAAGCTGTAATTGACCTGCTTCAATTTTCGAAAGATCTAATATATCGTTTATAAGCCCAAGTAGGTTTTCGCCAGAGTTTTGAACGAGTTCCAATTGCCGTCTATGTTCAGATTCAAGTTTGGCATCCAATAATAGCTGTGTAAATCCAAGTATTGCATTAAGTGGCGTTCGTAGCTCATGGCTCATATTTGCCAAAAATTCTGATTTAGATTTGCTAGCAGATTCTGCTTCTTCTTTTGCTATACGCAATATCTCGCCACTCTTTTCTTTATTAATTAGTTCAATTGTTAATCGCCTATTAGTGGCTTGCAGTTCTAAAGTTCGACCTTGGACTCTATCTTGTAGATCATCAGCATGTGCTGCCAAATTTTCATCTCGCTCCTGAATTAATGTGAGCATGTCATTAAATCTATCGATTAACGCTCCCATCTCATCAGCACTGCCTGCTTCAACCCGTCGAGAGAAATCCTCATTTTTTGAGACATCATCCATTGCAACTAGCAGTTTCCGAATGGGGGCAGTTATGAGCGATT